>JACDDG010000019.1 GCA_013817115.1 Parachlamydiaceae bacterium
ATGACATTTTTTTAAAATTCTACCAATTTCCTCTCGGAAATTACATTCGCCCACAATTGCTGCCATACATTAGAGTGAATGATACCCAAACAATTGTGAATTTGGCATTGGATGGCTTGGGTATTGTGAAACTTCACCATTATGTTGTAAAGGATCATTTGGAAAGTGGTAAGCTGCAGGAAATTCTGGAGGATTATTGTGAAAAGGATGTACCTATATATGTTGCTTTCCCGAATCGGCGTTATGTACCCGCAAAAGTTCGTTGTTTCATTGATTTTATTACAGCAAAAATCGTTTAGAGTATGTTTTAAGTCTGTCTCTATTAGCCTTGAACACTATTAACAAAAAGGCACAAAGTCACAAAAATTGAGGTTAAGGCTTTTTTTAAAAGATTAATTTCCTTTCTTTGTGTCTTTGTGTTTATTTCGATTCCTTTCTTAAGCTTAGACTTTTGACTACTGATCACGCTTAACATAACCGTCGGCGTATCCAGCAGCAGAGCCCCAACAAATTGTCTTTTTCTGGTCTCCGCTGAAAAACACTGCATCGTTTTGATAGAAGTAACGAATGAGAGGAGGTGAAGCTTCAAGATTGTCAAGGATGATAACAGCCCCTTTAACAAAAAAGAAAAAAGTAATATTTGAGTTTTCTCCGGCGTACTTTTTGGCACTTTCTCTTGAAACATTGTGTGCTATACCTACGCAACTGCTCCAGTCGGCACATTTATAATGAGCTACATCGGGAATGTATTCCCAATATGAATCGGAACGATCGGCTTTAAGTTTTATAACCGGTATTTGATCAGTAACGTCTATAATGCCTTCATAGTCATCATCAAAGTATTGTTCCATTGCTGCATTACAATATGAGCCGGTAATGAGGAATGCTGCAAAAATTGCAGTCTTGATATTTTTGTATATTGTAAAATTCCGTTGTAAGTGCTTGTACTTTTGTGCGCGTTTCTTTCTTAGAAACATAGACTATCTTTTACCTTAATCTTTCATTCAAATCAAGGAAAACGCACGATAAAAAATAGAAAAATGCAAATAAAGTTTTGATCTTGTCTTGGAGAATTATATCGTTTGGTCCCGTTATGGATGCGCCTATCTGTTTATGGCAGGCTTTTTTAAGGGCTTACTTGCGTTTTTGGATTGATTGTTATAATCTAGTAACTTGATTTTTTCCTTGAGATGCATTAGCCTTAAGCTTATGTTTGTGCCTAAATCTATTATTAAATTTATATTTTAAAAGTGAGCTATGCAAATCAATAATACCTTTGGTTTTTACGATGTAATCAATAAATATCTGAAAACTACACTGAATTCTCATGAAAACTGTATTACAGTCAAGTTTAAGGGTGAGGATCATAAAACGTCAGCTTATCACATTGGGGTTAAATCGTTAGCGGAGCATAAAGATTCGAATAAATTTTTTAAAAAACAAATCTTCTTGTTGAATGCCTTTGTAGAGACTTTACAAAATGGCTCCCCGACTTATTCTGCATCTTGTTCTGATCGTTTTTTGTATAAAATTATTGCGCTTTACAAAACTGCTGTAGAATCAATTTTTTGGATTAGCTTTGGAGAAAAAGCACTTTTAGTTTCAAAAGTTCAACCAGTTTCAAATGAAAAAAAGGAAAGTGAATATCGTAAAATACTAACTAATGCTCTTAAAGAATATATTAATTTTTTTAAAAAAAATGATTGTGAGGTTCCTTCTTTAAACCTGAGCCTAATTTCGAATAATCAATCATCGAATTCTGATCATGCAGTTGTGAGAATATCTTCTAGAAAAATTTCAAAGGAAAGCCAAAAGAGTGATATTAAAAGTTCTGAATTCTTTGAAAGCCCTTTTCACAATCCAGAAAAAATTTCTAAGCTCAAGCAAAGTCATTCCGATCAAAAAATCAAGAAATCAGAGTTTGTAGCCTGTGCGGATAAGGATATAATTCCGATTAGTGTAGAGAAGAATAGTTCTGAGCGGAGATCTAGCTCATTAAGCAAACTTCACGAAAATAAGGTCATCTTAGACGACGATATAAAATATAAAAAAAATTACGCTCAAATGAATATTGCAGGATTAAGCCAACTGGAATTAGAATTTTGTAAATATGTAGCTTTTAAGAAATTAAAGTTTCCGACAATGTCGCTGAAAAAAATCGAAAAAACAATAGAATATCAAGAGTTTAAAAATCATATAGAAAGAGAAGGCAAGCATCGCTTTAATGCTATAACAAGTATGGGTCTTTGCGAACCTTCCATGATAAAAATGTTCCTCGAAGAAGAAATCCGCCGTATGCTAAAAAAAGTATCTTGCTCTTCTGAAAGTTTTGCTGCTGATATTGATCGGCATATTCTAAATTTAATTGTAGTTTCATATGATGAAACTACAAATTTGTCCATTGTCTCTCCGCAAATCCCCAGTGCAAATCTGTGTTCATTTAAAGTTAAAAAAGAGGCATTTCACAAAATATTATCACTTTTGGTAAATAAACTCATCGAAGAATTTGAATTCATTAAAAAAATAAGTTTTGGGATCCCTGACTCGGCTGTTTGTTATAAAGCAATTTTGGAAAAATGGAATGATTTAGTTAAAGCAGTACCAAAGAGGGATATTGAAGAGCCATTCGTTTCACTATGTAAAAATTTTATAGACTATCTTACTGTACAAGATGTGAACGAATCATTTTGTGAAAAAGAGATTGAGTCCTACCGAATTAGAAACAAAGTATTACGGCTTTTGTGGCTTATGAATCAGGAAATGTATTCAATGCCATTATTTTCAATTTTAAAAGCTCTTCCCGAGGGGGCGATGGCACCTAAACCCGGCCTTATACAGCTTCATTTCTTTCAAGACGGTCGCATTGAGGCTGTCGCAAGAGCTTCCATGGTTCCATCAGAGAACAGCCATTTAGGGGATTTTGGAATTATTGCTTTTAACCTAATCAGCAGTACTATTAGGCAGATCCCAGATTATACGTCTCAAGTTTCTATTGATATTATTAATGCTGATGAAGCTCCAAATTTCATCAAAAACACATTAAGTTCAATGGGTTTTTCATTTGGTTAGAGCAAGAATAAGGTAAGTTACGATTTTTGGGGACTTTTTTTTAACAAAAAGGCGTAGAGACGCAAGACGCAGAGGAGGCAAGGAGGGTAGGCAAGGGATTGTAGACACCTACTCTGAAATGGTCCTAATCTCCCCTTTACCTTCTTTGCCTTCCTCTGCGTCTTGCGTCTTCTGCGTAAAAAAAGCCCTCAAAAATCGTAACCTGCTTTAGGCCCGCTATATCCTATGCAGTGCCTGATGCCTTATTCAATAAGATTTAATGCGTAACGATAAAGTCAATGAAACCTTCCATTACGTTAACATTTACTAGCTTAACAACTATCTTATCGCCGACATCTAATCCGGAAGTGTTTTTTAGAAGTTTGCCCTCAACCGGAGGACTTTGCAAGCGTACCCATGTGCCTTTGTTTGAAGCGCCTGTAACAATTGCGTCAAAACTCTTGCCAATCTGATTTGCGAGGAGCAATGCCGCTGCAGATTTTTTCACACGACGTTCAACTTTTGTGGTTGTATCTTCACATTCAGTGCATCTTTGGGCCAGAGATTCAAGTTCTAATACGTTATATGGAAGAGGGTTCCCATTTAGAGAGGCCTTGATGAGACGTTGTGTAATTAAATCCGGATAACGTCGGTTTGGAGCAGTAGAATGAGTATAGTCTCTAAGCGCTAAGCCGAAATGCCCAACAGCTATTTCTCCGGGTTTTTCAACGATGTATTCTCCAGAACCCAGGAGTTTAATAATTGCTAAAGAAAGGTCCGGAAATGCTTCAGGGTCCATTTCTTTTCTCCGAACAAGAAACACATCTAAAGCTATAGAATCCGGAGCGCTTGGTAGAAGATCTCCAAGAGATTGAGCCATTTCCACAATGCGCTCCCAGCGTTCAGGAACCCGAACAACTCTTCTTAAACTTGGGATTTGATTTTTTATGGCATATCTTGCCGAAGCTGTATTTGCTGCGATCATGAAGTTTTCGATGAGCTGATGGGCCCGATTTTTTACGATTGACTCTAGGGTGTCAATGTTGCCATCTTTAAAAGTAGCTTTTAATTCGATTGTTTCAAAAGATAGCGCTCCCAGCAGATGACGTTGCTTTCTTAACGCTTGAGCTAATTCATCTTGTAGCTGTAAGGACTCTGCCAAGCCTGGGATAAGGCTAATTGCCTCT
This sequence comes from Parachlamydiaceae bacterium, assembly GCA_013817115.1. Lineage (GTDB taxonomy): Bacteria > Chlamydiota > Chlamydiia > Chlamydiales > Parachlamydiaceae > JACCRY01. Next base: position 4,236 of record JACDDG010000019.1, read on the forward strand.
GGGAGCGAGCTATGCCCTTCTAGCCAAGCTCCTACACCACTGTATGTTAATTTAGCGTAATTATATACGTAGCCCTGATATAATTCTGAGCTCACTATGTCTTTGGATTCATCAAGGGTTATTTCAAAAATAACTGAAACACGCCCCTGATTTTCATTCAAAGAAGTCAAGTCTGTGGATAACTTTTCTGGTAACATCGGAAAAATTTTGCATGGTGTATAGACCGAAGTGGTATTGATCTGCGCATGACGATCTATTTGAGATGACTTTTGGACTAAGGCATCGACATCTGCTATGGCAATAAAAATTGTGTAGCCGTTATTTGGGTTTTTCTGAACTGCAGTCAGCTGGTCTAAGTCTCTTGAATCATCATTATCGATAGAACACCAAATGAGGCCTCTTAGATCCCGCATTTTCTCTTGTTGAAATTTAGCAGGATCATGAATTTTATTTAATTGATTAAGCACCACTGGCGGAAAGTCCGTGGCTAGTCCCTTTTCAAGCATCGCTTTTCGCGCAATTTCAACTAGAAGTTCACAGCCGTTCATATTTAGCCCCTTTTTTATAATGTGATATTTCAAATTCGAATTTTTAATCAAGTGGTTTTTTCATTTGCATATTTTAGGGAAATATGTTATTGTTATAATAGTCGTTTTAATAAATTTTAATAATCAAAAAAAAAGTGAGTTCACATTGGAACAAATAAGTTTTTTTTCTCCAGTCTATTATGTTGATAGAGAACTGGATCCTTCAGGTGTTAACGGTTGTTGGGTTTCCGAACCCTTGACTTTTAGGCAAAAAGTCATAAATTTTGCTGAATACACACTTGCTTTTGGAAAGGCGTATGCAGTTGAATCTAGCCAAATTAATTGTTACCCATGGGTTGCAACAAGATGTAATGAGGCCGACCAAACGACAACTCAGAAGTGGGTTAGAGGGGCAATAACTACAGCTCTTATTGCGAGTGCTATAATTTGTCCTATTTTATTTTTAATACCTATTGCACTATTACTCATAAAGATTATAAATTTCATAAATCATCCTCCAATCGAGATAAAATTGCCGACAGGAACTAACGGTGAAAAACTTTCTGATGCAGAGCTGGGTAAGCAGAGTTTTATCTCTGATCTAGCCCTTTTGAAAATTGGAGGAAGAAACTATCACAAATTATCAGCTGAAATACAGAAAGTAAATTCCAACAAGAATCCCGTAAAAGCAGAAATCTGGCGTAGTACTTTTTTGCAATATCAAAACCATTGTAAGGAAATTCTTAAAAATCCTGAATTTTCAGAATCTATTGAGGTTTTAAGGAACGCGATTGAAGGATTAACCAATTTAAAATCTTCTATAAATTCTATTATTAAAGGTATTCCAAATATTGGAAATAGTTGCTATATGAATGCAGCTATGCAAGCATTATTAGCAATTCCATTAATGTCAGAAAGAATTTTAGCTATAGATGTCAATGACGAAAGCAAAGTACCTCATAATAAGAAAAAAGTGACCGTTGCCTTACAAAAATTTATAATGGCTTACGGAGATCTTTCGAGTTCGCACCATAAAATGCAACCTTTTGCATCGGCACTTCGTGAAGCTTTTTATGATGCGGGAGACATTGACCATTCTCCTGGAAAATTTAAACTCGAAAAAAATATTACTGAACTTCTTGCTAATGATGGGGATGAGGCTCAATTGAAGGTCCTTCGCTTTAAATTGGAGTCATTAATTAACGAAGACCTGTTTATGCAAAATGATGCAATTCGTGTTGTACACAGCGTTTTGGATCTCCTCGGTTTCGGTGTTAGAACTTTAGAAGTAAAAACTCCAAAAGAAGAGCATCTAGCAGCTTTGAGGATAAAGTCCATGCCTTCAACTTTTCTCCTATTACCAATGGAGTTGGTATTGGCACAAAAAAAATTCCATCTCAGTGATTTTATTGACAATTACTTTAGTGCTGCTGAGTCAGGAGATGAAATAAATTATTTAGCCGTGCCGGATGCCCGTATAGGGGGTTCTGGAAGATCTTTTTCTTGGAATGAACAGATTTTTATTGAAGGTCCTCCACCACCTTTTATAGCTCTACAACTTAATCGGTTAGTGCATGAAAAGGTTGATGGAGAATACACAGGGGAGCAAATACTGTCTCGTGCGTCGGTCCAATTTGATCCAGATGAGAAGTTTGACCTGTCAAAGTATTTTGATACAGTTCCGGAAGGTGCTGAGTACAGAGTTTCAGCTGTAATACGACAGTCCGGTTTTAGCGGTCCGAGTGGACATTATACCTCTGTTAAAAGGGACGCTCATAACTTCAAGATATGGAATTTTTGCGATGATAGCAGTACTTCATCAATCCAGGGGTCAAGTTTGAAAGCACAGTTAAGTCAAGGATATATCTTTTTTCTTGAAAAGATAGATTCAGTTGTGGAGGATAAAGAAGATTCGACAGCCGTAGTGTAAAATTTCCTTCAAATATCAATGAGGGTGCGGGGGGCGGGATAATAGAGTAACGGCAAGTTATAAATTTTCTAATAATTGAGCTGTTAAGTTAGAGAATTAATTTTAGAATATGTTATTATTAAGTAAACAAGGGGATTCTATGGATATTTTTACGACCAGCATACGTAGTTTATTAAAAGGTCCAAATGATGCCTTAGCCTTAGATAGTAAGAGTGGTCGTTTTAAGGTGCTAGGCTCATTTGAAAAGAAATTTGTTTCGAGATTGTCTCCGATGTTAAGAGAGAAGTTATTTGGCATTAATAATGAGAAACTTCCTGAATTGATAGCGAGTCATAAAGTAAGTTCTAAAGTAGAGCAAGCGATCCTCGATGATAACATTAGCTGTTTGATAGAGCTTGGAGTCTTATCCAGTGTAACGCCTCGTGAAAAGTTACATGACATTGTCATCCAAGCCATGGATACACATGAGAGTGCGCCCGGCACATTGAAATAAATACCCACACAAGATAATACAAAGGCACATGATTGATGATAACATCAAACTTTGTGCCTTTGTATTATTGACCTTCTATGAAAAATTAAGACAGTCGGATGGTCTTAATCCATTTTCGCTTGATAAAGTTGAAATCTGCTCTTCAAAGCTTGCAAATTCGCGCAAGGGGCTGTCAAGGTCCGTAACCTCATTTGAGTTTTTTAAGTCTGTTACGCTTGTTAGTGAAGAAATTTTCGGCGCTAAGATTGCTAATTCTCGCAAGGTGTAGTCAGGAGTCAACTTTGTAATTTCATTTGGATCATTACAACGATTTGCTAAAGTATTGTCATCACTCTCATATAAAATGACAGCGGAGGAAATGGGTTTGAATGTGAAAGAACAAGTAAGCACCTCCAAAAGATTCTTAATTAAGTCTGTTTGATGAGAAGTTAGCCAAACAAGATCATTATTGGGTATTAATGTCTTAGAGATCTCTTCTATCTTCAATGCAGCTTCTCGTATAACTTTGTTAGCACAATAGGAAGTAGGAATGGCGCTACAATAACACGTTTTTTTTGTTTCACATTTCCCTTCATCATTAAGTTTTCCATAAATTATTTCGGCTGAAATTTGATTCAAACTATGCCCGCAAGAAAGTGTCACCGCTGTTGTGAGAGGCTCATAATTCACATGGCAGCTTGAAGCTATAACGAGCTGAGCGAAAATATCAGGATATAGCAGATTGGCTTCAATTGAAATATTTGAAGAATCAGATTCTAATTTAGGTTTTGATTCTGTTTTGCTCTCAGTTTCTGAAGTATCAATCTGTTTAGTTTTTGTGGAGAGGACAAATTTATTTTCTTCATAAAAGTCCAATGCATTTTGGCCTATTGTACGTGCTTCAGTGTTATTTGGCAGAATTTCAAATAGTGTGAATAAAACAGAGTTAGTGAATTCGAATTCATCATGATGGTACATATCGTAAATGCTAATAAAAATTTCAGTCAAAACTATATCTGACTTTTGTAAGAAAAATCTATAGCGATGAGCAGTCAGGTTATCAATAAAATCCTGACGTAATAAAAGGCCTGAGGAACCTTTGTGATCACTTGAGGAGCTGATGGAATGCATAAAATCTCTCCATTTTAACCCGATGCTTGAAACTAAAAATCTTACTGTCATAATACGAAGAATGTTTTTTTTCTTCACGCTCTATATCTTTATCTAATAGAGTATTCTGATATTTTTTGAAAGGAAATGTCAATTTATTTTCAAGAGTTCCTGCCCCAACAATTTTATTCTTGTTTTTTTCTATTTATCCTTAAATAATGCAAATTTTCCAAAAACTTGGTACTTTTATTGCATAGCTATCTTAGTGTATCGAAATTAATATAGATGGTAATTATTTTTGATTAAATAACATAAATTATAATATAATAAAGTTGTATCTCTTAAGTAAAGCTGGAGGTTGTATGATTCCACGTTTAAATCCTATAGATCTCTCGGGAAATGTAGAAAAATTAGGTGGTTTGGCATTGGGTCAGGTTAGTTTGCCGTCTAGGCAACTAAACTTCGCCGAGAGCAAAGTGGCTATTGCTGGAGTTGCTCTTTCCCCATCTCATTCTCCGTCTAAAAATGTTTTCACTACATCTGTACGATTGCATCAGCCTTCTGCAACTGCTGCTCAGTCTTCTATACCATTACCTAACTCAAAATCATCTCCTCGGTTCGCGACTTTAAATCCTCCTACGGCGCAGTCTCTTAAGGAACATGCTAGCCAACAACTGCTAAAACCTGATTTAAAACCTGGAAATAAATTGTTAATGCAAAATATGAAAGATGTTCCTGAACAGCTAGAAAAGGACTTAAACCGTTCAGGAACTCTAGATATTGGTGATAAAAGTTTTCCATCGACTTATTACGGTGGCAAGCCCTATGCAAACGTTTTTCGATGGACTTCGGCAAGTTTGAAAGATTACATAAAGGGTGAGAATCCGAAATTAAATGTCGATCATTCAAAAATGAATGAAATTTTATACTCTACAGTACAAAATTTCGGAAATGACATTATGATTCAAAAAAATGACGAATTACCAAATAATTTTGAATGGGGAGTTTCGACCGACGATTCGAAAATGACAACTAAATTTGAATTCGAGAAAAAAAGTTGGGGAATCAACGCCCCTGAAGTTTTGGTCGTTTCCAAAAAAATTGAAAAAAAATATACTAATTTATCTAACGAGGCGCTTCCTAAGAAAGATGTTATTATTGAAACTCAAATTAAACACAATTTAAAAACCGGAGAGGTAACATTTAATTATAAATTTACAATGGATGGAAATACGCAGGAATGGAATCCGGCAAATCCACCAAGACCTTAATTTGCACGCTATTCTACTTGCCTTCTTCATAAACTTTAAGTTATCATCAATTTTCTTTAAACTAAGGAGATTGTGATGACAAATATAAACGAGGCAAAGTCCTCTAATAAAATAAAGCAATTAGACGCAGTAACTGCTGATTTCTTGGACGGATTCGACGCAATTTTCTCAATGATTGCAACGCTTTCTATTCCCGAGCAACGATCAGCAATTAAAAACATGTTCTATATACCTGAAAGTAGTCTTGAGCACATCGCTAAAACAGAAAACAAAGAAATTTCAGGGCGTCATGGTCCGATAAAGATACGCATTTTCACCCCGAAAATCGATGATAATTTACCTGTAATCGTTTTTTTTCACAGGGGTGGCTGGGTGTATGGAAGTATTGAAGAAAGCGAAGTAATATGCAGAAAATTAGCTAATGAAACTGGAGCGATTGTTGTTGCTGTATCCTACAGATTATCACCTGAGCATAAATTTCCAATTCCATTAGAAGATTGCTACGATGCCACAAAATGGATTGTTGAAAATGCCACAACTTTTTCAGGGAATTCCCAAAAAGTCATTATAAGTGGGGAGAGCGCTGGGGGCAACCTTGCTGCTGGTGTGGCGTTGATGATTCAAGATTTAAATCAATTTTCAGTGATTGGTCAGCTTCTTCTTAATCCTATTTTATCAAGTGATTTAGACATAGAAGCTTATGAAAATAGCCCTGATAAATCTCTAATTTCGTTGCAGAACATGCAATTTTTCTTAGCGTCTTATTTGTCATCTCCGCAAGAAGGCGAAAATCCCTATGTTTCTCCAATAAAGAGTGAAAATTTATTTAAACTTTCTCCTGCATTTATTGTCACATCCGAACATGATGCTCTTAAGCATGAAGGGGCATCATATGCTGAAGCTTTACAAAAAGCCGGAATACTAGTTCAATTGAAGTGTTATCCAGATGTTATCCATGGCTTTCTAAATTTGCCGCTTGCAGGAGCTGTAAAAAAAAGAAGCTGTAGAGGATATTGCTGTTTGGGTGAAGAATTTGACAAAGTAGTTTGAGGTAATCGAAATGTTATCATCATGTTATTCGGGCTTATAACAGTGTTTACGGAGTTTGGTGGCTTTCTCGCGCCCCTACCGGGGCGCACGTTTTGTAATGATTTGACCCCGGGTTCCGCTATCGCTGCACCCGGGGCTATTAACAGTTCCCCCTACCGGGGGATAGAACATCGTTAATAAAAGTTAGAAGCAAGAAAAGCCATTCATGTCCTATCCCCCGGCAGGGGAACTGTTAATAATAGCCCCGGGTGCCGGGTGCAGCGTTAGCGAAACCCAGGGTCAAATCATTACACAATGTGCGCCACGGTAGGGTGCGAGAACGCCACCAAACTCCGTATAAAAAAACTGCGGAAATGTACGTTCGATTATTGATTGTTGGCGCTACTTTCAGAAGCTTTTTTACTATTTAATTGGCTAAACCTAGATGTTATAGAGCAAGATTTCAATAAATCTAGATCGCTTTTTGTTTTATCAAGGTAGATATTTTTCTCTTCATATGAAAAAGCCTGAACTCTACCAAAAAGTGTTTTATATTGCATTTTTGCCTTTTGCAAATCTGCTTGACCTTGAAGAAAATCAGTATCATAAATATCATACTCGGCTCTATTTAATGTTTCTATAATATAAGTTGGTTCATCAACTCATTTGAACCCAGAACAATAGCTCCTGCAAAGTAAATACCCATATAAATCTCCTTTTGAAAGTCTAGTTTGTGTTTAGATTTATGCCATATTTCCTCAAAATTAATAGCAATGAAAAGCCTAAAAATTTGCCTAAAACCAAAAATGATTTCTTTGAAAAGTTAATCTAATTTCCTAAAACCCATGCTATAGCAACTTTTTCAACTAAAATATCGCTCTTACGTGGTGTGATGACTATCTTTTCTACCTTAAGGTTATCGATGTTTTGAGGCGTATAAAGAGCATCAATATCTTTACGCATCCCTTCTTGCAATTCTTCAAGCTGCTGTTGATACTCCTCAAGTGTTTCCTTCGCCTGAGCCGTTTCTTGGTTACCCATGCCTATTTTACTTGCGCGCTTGAGTGAACTGCCTGCTTGAGTAATTGTGCCTTTGGTTACTCCTTTCCCCGTGAGAGCTCCCAACAACGAACCACAAAAGGAAATGATGGTTTCGATAATGCCCCAAATTGTCTTGTGCTGCTTATTAGATATTTTTTCTTCAATGCTTTTAATCTTTTTCGTAATAGTTGATATCTTTTCTTCATAGACGCTGCGAAATTTCTGAGCTCTTTCATCGCGATTTTCACGCAAAGCCAACATCATTCTCTCGCGAAAATCTTTTTCATTTTCATCGACTTTCGAAAATAAATTTAACTCGGGCAATTGAAAAATAGTAAAATCATGATTTTGATAAAGAAACTGTTCAAAAGATTTTTTAAAGGTGGCGAAGTTTTTTATTTGCATCATCCCACCCGGTAATTCAGCAAATTGACTTTCCGCTAAGGGCGTTTTAGTAAGCGTGGCAATAAACTCTGAGCCATCTTTGCCTTGATCCCAGAGCACAGCCTTTCCGTCATCGGATGGTGAAGCTAGTAAGCAAATTTCTTGCCAAACATCAATGGCATATTTACTGTTAATAAAATGCAATTTGCCCCTGCCTAGTACTTGACCGGTGTAAATGCCCCCTTTTAATGGACCCTCACCATTGATAAAAAATTCGGGAATTTCAAGGGGAATAATTGGTTTGTTGCTAGACGAATCCTTTTCTTTGCTAATATCACTTTGTTCCATGTTATCAGTGTTCCACGGCACTTTTTTTGTTAAAAGTTGTATCTGCGACAATGTTAAAGGTCCTCGCAAATACGAAAGTGCCCAACGACTTGAAAAAACAATCGGTTCTTTTTCATAGATGCTACGCATGATAAAGGTCCGCTGAGCAATATTTGAAAGCATTCTGACGAGTGATTCTGAATCAACCTCGCCATTTGACGCAAGTCTAAGACCTTCTGTGACTCGTGCTCTATCACGACTAGTTTGCAATTTTCCAATAAACCATGTGCCGCAATTGGAAAGGCCTTTGTAGTCAAGATCGACCGGGTTTTGAGTCGCTAAAACGACGCCTAAACCATAGGCTCGCGCTTGTTTCAGCAATGTCAGCATTGGTAATTTTGATGGGGGAGCTGAAACAGGAGGAAAGTATCCAAAAATTTCATCCATATAAAGTAAAGCTCTCAAACTCGATGTTCCCGGCTGTCGACGCATCCAGGATATAATCTCATTCAATAATAATGTTACGAAAAACATGCGTTCGGAATCGGAGAGATGTGCAATCGAAAAAATAGAAAATTTGGGTTTACCTTCTTTTGTATGCAGCAGCTGCTTGATGTCTAGAGGTTCCCCCTCCATCCAAGCGCGAAATCCAGGAGAAGCCAGTAAATTGTTTAGGCGAATTGAAAGCTCAAAACGATCCTTTTGCGGGAAAAAAGTTTCTAAATCTAAGGCGCCGATTTTACTGAAAGGAGGTTTTAATATGAGTTGTATCAGAGTTGCAATACCAAGATTTTCACCATTATGCCATGCATGATCAATGATCGTAGAAATCAAATTGTGTTCACGGCTTTTAATTGGATCTGCATCGATGCCAACGAGTGCAAGAAGGCTGGATGCCAGCGAGGACACCTGTTCTCTGATAGCTGAAGTGTTCTGCAATTCTTCTTTTGATGGAGCTTCAAATGAGCTGAGGATCGAGATAGGCACTCCCGAATTGTTACCGGGAGTGTAAATAACCATCTCAATAGCTTCTTGAAGATTCTTAATGCGTTCAGGCTTTTCCCTAGAGCTTGCTAAGCCTTCTTTCCATGTTTTGGCGACTTCTGCGGCATAAGCGTCTGGAGTTATTCCTTTTCTTTCAGCTTCCTGCTCATCTATCCACGGACGGAATTGTTCAGCGGAAAGTTCAGGGAACAAGAGAAGCAAATTACTGACATCACCTTTTGGATCGATAATAATAGCCGGAATTTTATCTAATCCGGCCTCTTCTAATAATGTAATACAAAGACCGGTTTTACCACTACCCGTCATCCCAAGGCAAACTGCATGAGTCGTAAGATTTTTAGATGCGTAGAGCAGTAACTCGTCGGATTTTTTGCCATTTGACGGGTTGATATTCTGTCCTAGATAAAATATTCCTGTTTTTTCAAAGTCTTCCATAATAATCCGTGTTGTCGTGTTTTTTTCAACATAGCTGTGTTAAGTTTTTCATGCAAATTTTAATCGTGATATAATCATTTAAGATCATCAATAACCTAACCACGCATGAAATAAATCTAGTCCCAAACTTGCAAGAATTACGGTATACGTGTTACGATTCCTTCTTTACATCGAAGAGAGTTCAAATTTTGGATTTTGGCTTTGAGAAAGCTCCAGCGATTAAGCGATCAAAAACGGCCCCATATTATAATATTGGGTCGTTGTTGATCGCTTAATCCCGGGGC
>JACDDG010000361.1 GCA_013817115.1 Parachlamydiaceae bacterium
ATATGATGAAGGCGAGGAGTGGGTTGGATAGGGGCTGGAAATGCGGATAGGCAAGACATATACATCGAAAGACAAATAAGATAGGTGGGTTTATTAGTCTCAGACCACATGATCCCTATGCGTGGCGCAGGATTCCACATGATACCAATCTGCCGCGCTCAGCTCCTCAGCAATAGCTTAGGCTATTACCTCGTCGCTGATCGCAGCATCTTGGTATCATGTGAAATCCTTCGCCACGCATAGGGATCATGTGGTCTGAAGTCTATATTAAGTGTTATGTTAGTAATAAAATAAAAATTTAATTGCTGATTTAAATAAAAATACAAGTGCCTGCCTCTCTATTAGTCGCCAGCCCCTATGAACTTGTTTCGTAGGGGCTGGCTTTGTTTAGGTGCCAAGTTGAAGCTTTTTTTTAAAAGCGGGGACGCGGAAGCAAAGACGCAGAGGAAGGCAAGAGGAGATTAGTTTTAATCGCACTTTTGGTAAGTTTAAAAAATTAAATTTAAATTTTAAAAATAAACAGATCTTTGGCATTTAAATCCAAATCCTAATATTGGTGCTCTATCCTAACCTAAGAATAAGTTAGTGGTTTGCAACAGTTCGACGCGCTGATCCCAAGTATGTTTTTCACTCACTCTCAACGCTCCCTTACCTACAATATTTTTACGCACACTCTCATTAGCAAGGTAGTAATTTATCAGGTCATTCGCTTCATTCCACTTTCTGGATTGATAATAAACAAGATCTTGACCCGGAGTAAACGCCTCTGTCCAGTAAACCGTCTCAGTTGTCAAAGGCATCGCTCCGCAAGCCAACGCATTAAAAACACGTTCGTGGGACCCTCGTTTAAAAAAGGGCATGCTGTTTAAAGCGATTTTGCTCTGTTTCAGAATTTCAAGGCTTTCACCATAAGAAACCGCCGGATGCAATGTAATATTGTTGCAACCCTGCAAATAATGCTTCCACCCCATGTAGGTGGCTAAATCGTCTTCTGATGCGTCTCCAAAAATATGCACGCGTGCGTCTTTTATAGACTTGATTAATTGAACCCGATCAATTCCTCGGGTGTAGCGGTCGATAAAGTAAAAAAGCTCCGAAAAGCTTATTTCCTGCGTTGAAGGGTCTTTTGGATTCCAAGCTTTGCATAGGGCTTGGGCAATAGAAATTGATTTATCCGAGAGCACCATTTCAGATGCATTAATGATTACTTGATCAATTTCTGCCGAATATAAAGACTTCCAGTGGTTACGGAGGCTTTCATAGTCATAGCAACTTCCGATGAAAACGACATCGTAAATCTTTTGGTCTTTACCGCTGCCAATAAGCTCACTTTCAATAGCGTGAGGAAAAAAGAAGCAATTTTCAAACTTTTGTGATTTGATTAGCTCAACATCCTCGGCATCAACACAAGATATGACTGAATAAGGACTTTTTAGGAGATTTAAGCTGTAAATGGCTGGATCGACAAGAATAGATAAGTGTGGGATTTCTAAGTAATCCCAAAGAAAGGTGTCGGGGCTGATAGGCTGCAACGTATTGAATGAACAGGTTAGATTTGGATTAAACCGGGAGATAGAAAGCAAGACTTCAGCATTTAATGGAGCTTCTTGTGCGTCAATATGCAAAACCTCAATCCCTTTGCGCTTAAAGGCCTCGCCAAATTTTGTTGAAAAATGGCGCTTTGACTCATACAGGTTGTAATTGCTGATCAGGCAAATGCGCTTGAGGTTTTGCATAAAACTAGTTCCTATTTTGCTAAGAAAAGTTCATCCGGAGTGAAGAAAAATGCAATTTCATTTTTTGCATTTTCAACTGAATCAGAGCCATGAATGGCATTCTGAGACAATGAAGATGCGAAATCAGCTCTGATGGTTCCTTTAGCGGCTTCTTTTGGATTTGTCGCGCCAATGATTTCGCGATTTTTTGCCACACTATTATCGCCTCCAAGTGCAATAGCTACGATAGGTCCAGAACTCATAAAAGTGACCAAATCTTTATAAAAAGGACGTTCTTTATGTACTTCATAGAACTTTTCGGCTTGCGATTTTTGTAGGCGGGTCATTTTTAAGCCCTCTACGCACAGTCCCTTTTTTTCTAAGCGAGCGATGATGTCACCAACATGATTTGAAGCTACTGCATCAGGCTTAATGATTGCAAGCGTTTGCTCGTAACCATCCAAAAGGCTTACAGTTGCGGTCATACACAATAAAAATGAAGTCAAAAATTTACGCATGTGAGAGCTCTCCGTTTGAATAAATGTATTGATACTAGCGAGTACGCGGGCAAATTTCTTCAGGTTTGAAGAAATACGCGATTTCGATTTCTGCATTTTCTGCGCTGTCAGAGCCATGAACTGCATTTTCTTCGATGCTGCTTGCAAAGTCTTTACGAATTGTGCCGGCATCAGCTTTCTTAGGATCAGTTGCGCCCATAAGCTCGCGATTTTTCAGAACAGCGTTTTCGCCTTCTAAAACCATTACAAGTACAGGACCAGTCATCATGAATGTAACAAGGTCATTGAAGAAAGGGCGTTCTTTATGAACAGCATAAAAGCCTTCAGCACGAGCTTTGTCAAGCTGCATCATTTTGGCGGCTTTTACTTTCAAGGAGTTTTTTTCGAAGCGAGCAATAATTTCACCGATATGGTCTTTTGCGACTGCATCAGGTTTAATGATTGAAAGAGTTCTTTCTGTTGCCATGGATAAATCCTTTGTTGGGTTTTAATGAAAAATTGAAAATTTAACTTGGTTTTGGCGTTATATTCGGAGTATAGCCAGATGGGAATTGTAACAAATCGCAAATTTAATGCTAAGGATAAAAGACACTAAAGACAAATGACCTTAAAGACAAAGGACAATAAGGACTCCAAAGACTTTAATGACATCTATTATCGATTTTTGGTTGTTGTCATTATGGTCTTTGGAGTCTTTATTGTCCTTTGCCCTTAAGGTCATTTTTTTTAGTTAACTTTAAGCTATGCTGTAGGGGGAAAGTTAAGCGTGGCTATTTACCTGATCACTTTTATGTTGTCCTTGCGATACTCACGAGGTGTTTTGGAGCTAAACCAGGCCTCCGTATCCACAGCATAATCATGCAACATTTATACCAAACTTCAACAAATGCCGCATTGCAGCATAGGTTTAGTGGAAACGATCCGGCCTAGTACTGCGTTCGATAAATCCGCTTAAACAAAAAATATTTTAATTCTCAAGTCTTGCACCTTTGGTTTTCGCGTCTACACACTGGTG
>JACDDG010000362.1 GCA_013817115.1 Parachlamydiaceae bacterium
TTTCAAATATGGGGTCACTTCCGATCGTTCAACCGCGGGAGCTTTCGCGCAGCAAAAAACCTCAATTTGTGACCGCGCGCAGTATAGTCACAAAATACTATGGATTGAGGGAAAAAGCAATTTCTTTTATAAGCAAAAAAAAGGGACATGAAAGTTCAAACAATAAAACAGTGAAGCAGGGCATATGAATCTAACAAAATTAAAAAGTTTCTTGCTATTGACTTTGAGTATGCAGGCTTGCATTTTTCCGGTAAGAGGGGAAGTCGAACGCATTACCGTTAAATGGGAACCGCTTGTCTGTAAAGAGTCCTGCGTCCAAGGGATCGTCAGAGAATTGGTATCAGTTGCCGGGGTTGCGGAAATAGTCATAAATTCTGATCAAGGTGCAGCCAATATTCGTTGGAAACCGCGTTTGCCTTTTAGCTTTACTTTCATTAGTAATGCTGTAGGCGTGATTGGCCCACGCATTTTAGATGCTCGCGTTCAAGTGCGCGGAACACTCCTAGCAACCAATTCTGCTATTTTGCTCGAATCACTTGGTGATAACACCAGATTTGTATTAATGAGTCCTGCTAAACAAACATTTTCCGGAAACGTGCCTCAAAATAGTTTTGAAACACATATTCTTGCACCTGAATTACGTCAACAGTTTATGGATGGAATTAGGGATTCATGCGTTGTAACTGTCAAAGGCCCTCTTCTTCAATGGCAGCAGGGTGGTCTTTACTTAATCGTGGAGGAAGCAACTTTTAATCGTTTGGGTGGGAATTCGATTCGCGGGTCTTCTACGCCTTAGAAACCTGTTTATATAGCATTGGCAACCTTAGGGCTGTTGCTTATTCAGGATCGTCCTAGGCAAGATAATGAACAAGCACGTTTAACAATGCTGCAAGGCCCACATTTGTTGAAGCGAAGGTTAATTACAAAGTTTACCTAATTCAATCTGCCGCTTGTATAGCTTTAGGAGCGTTAGACTTTAAGCCACATTACCTTTCAATGGCTCTTTTAGCTCTTGTTATTATTCCTAATAGGCTTATACCGAAGAGCGTTCAAATTTTGGATTTTTGGCTTTGAGAAAGCCCCGGGATAAGCGATCAAAAATGACCCAATATTATAATACGAGGTCATTTTTGATCGCTTAATCGCGGGAGCTTTCTCTTTGCCAAAAACCAAAATTTGAACGCCTTTGGTATAAGCGAATCGCCTCTTGATTTTAGACGCATTCTTAGATATACTTAATTTATGACATCATTAATCACCGCACATGACTTATCAAAATCGTTTGGCACTCAACAGCTATTCACTGATATCTCATTTTCAATCTCAGCAGATGACAGAATCGGTTTACTTGGCCCCAATGGCTCAGGTAAATCGACTCTATTAAAAATCCTTATGGACATGGAATCGCCTGACACTGGATTTATATCCCGACGTCAAGGCTTAAGGGTCGGATATGCTTGCCAGGAGCCTGAGTTCCCCGAAATGGGCCTCGAAGAGTTACTTCTAGATCAGCCTCTGCACGGAGACCCTATTGAACTGCGCACGCGTGCACAGATCCTTCTGTCAAAAATGCAATTCCCTGATCCAGAACAAAAAGCTTCTTTGCTATCCGGAGGCTGGAAAAAGCGTCTAGATATTGCTAGAGCCCTAATGAATGAGCCGGATCTACTCTTATTGGATGAGCCCACCAACCACCTTGACCTCGAAGGAATTTTATGGTTGGAAAAATTTCTTGCACGCGAAAGAATTGCCTACATTGCAGTCAGCCACGATCGCTATTTTCTCGAAAATATTTCTAATAAAATTATCGAACTGAATAAATGCTATCCACAGGGTCTTTTTAGCTGTGAAGGCTCTCTCAGTGTTTACATGGAAAAAAAAGATGCTTTTCTCGAAGCTCAGGCTCAGCAACAAAAAGGCCTTGCCTCTGTAGTTAAAGACGAAATTGCTTGGCTCAGAAAATCAGCTCCTGCCCGTACAACTAAATCACGTTCACGTATTGCTAAAGCTTATGAATTAATGGAAGAGCTTTCGACTGTCAAGCAAAGAAACAAAACATCTAAGGTCAATATCAGCTTCCTTGCTTCTGAAAGGGAAACTCGCCGTCTACTGGTCGCGAAAAACCTATACAAAGCATTTGGCGATCGAGAACTTTTTAATGGAGTCGATCTTACCTTATCCCCCGGCAGTCGCATTGGAATAGTCGGACAAAATGGAACCGGAAAAACGACTTTATTGCGTATTCTTGCAGGACAAGTAGCGCAGGATAAAGGCACCATTAAATATGCTGATGACCTTAAATTAGTTTATTTTGATCAGCATCGCGCCCACCTCCCCTTAAACCTTACAATTCGCGAAGCGCTTTCCCCTATGAGCGATACGGTGACTTATCGTGGACAACAAATTCATGTCAATGGTTGGGCAAAGCGATTTCTTTTTTCTGCGGATCGTTTAAGTTTACCTATTGGTTGCCTCTCCGGCGGAGAACGCGCACGTATATTAATTGCGAAGCTAATGCTTGAACCTGCAGATTTGCTATTTTTGGATGAGCCCACAAACGACCTCGATATCCAAACTTTAGAAGTCATGGAAGAAAGCCTATTGGAATTTGCCGGAGCTGTTGTCATGATTTCTCATGACCGCTGCTTAATGGATCGGGTTTGCACTCAGATTTTAGGCCTTGGAGGCAGCGGCAAGCCAGAGCAATATGCCGATTATGCTCAATGGGAAAAGACGCTCATCAGCGATTCCAAGAAAAAAAATAAAGATTTCTCACAACCTGCCGCAGCAGCACCTGTTGCTAGTTTTAAAGCTGATCCTGCTGCACCAGCGACAACAGCAGCTGCAGCTATAACTACGCCTGCTCCGCGCCAGAGAAAGCTATCTTATAAAGAGCAAAAAGAGCTCGAATCAATGGAAAAGACAATTTCAAATCTGGAAGAAGAAATTCAAGGTCTTAAGCTAAAACTTGAGCAACCTTCGATCTCCTCAGATTCTCAAAAGTCTCTTGAGCTTTATCATTTATTGGCTGAAGCCGATGCTAAGTTAGAAAAACTTTTTGAACGTTGGCATTACTTAGAAGAACTCTAGTACACTGTAAAGTTTTCAGATTGAGTAGAACGTTAAAACTAAGGCAAGTTTCTATTGTTTTCCTTTGCGTTCCTTTGCATCTTCGCACCTTTGCGTTAAAAATCGCTTTCATCCCTGATGCATAATATTTTAACGCAAAGGCGCGAAGATGCAAAGG
>JACDDG010000363.1 GCA_013817115.1 Parachlamydiaceae bacterium
GCTTTCCACCTATAAGTTTTTGTGCTGTTGTGCTTAATTGTATCATGACAAACACGCCTGTTAACAAGCAAACTATACATATTTGTCATTATTTATACCGAAGTGCATCTAAATTTTGGATTTTTGGCAAAGAGAAAGCCCCGCGATTAAGCGATTAAAAATGACCCAATATTATAATATGGGGTCTTTTTTGATCGCTTAATCGCGGGAGCTTTCTCTTTGCCAAAATCCAAAATTTGGGCGCACTTCGGTATACTTCCTTTCCCTTAATTAAAAAATCTAATCCTAAAGAAAACATTAATTTTACGGACTTTTCCCTTTTCGATTAACAAAAAAAGCGGTAACATACACTGTAAGGGACCCTTTAAATCTCGAAGGATCGTTATGCATATCATTCACATAGCTGCAGAGCTGGCTCCGATTGCCAAAGTCGGGGGGCTTGCTGACGTCGTTTTAGGTCTTTGCCGTGAACTGTCATGGAAAGGTCACGATGTTGACATCATTATCCCCTATTATGATTGCATTGATATTAATCAGATCCGCGATCTTTCACTCCTGACGACTAATTTACAATCCTATTATGCCGGAGAGTGGATCTCTAATTCTATTTGGATGGGATGGGTTGAAAACCTTAAAGTCTACTTCATAGAACCACACCATAAGCGTCATTTCTTCAATCGAGGCTGCTTTTATGGCTGCGATGATGACATTGAAAGATACCTCTACTTTTCACGCGCAGCCCTTGAATTCATTCAGCACACTGGATTAGCACCTGATATCATCCATTTACATGATTGGCAGACAGCTGCAATAGCTCCTCTTTACCATAATGTTTATCATAAAAATGGCCTCAATAAGCCCAAAATTGCATTTACAATTCACAATATCGAATATCAAGGCAAATGCTCTCCCAAAAATATTGATTACATAGGTCTCGATAGCAAAGCGGAACTCGATTCTAAAAAACTACTCGACCCAAATAACTCCAAGGTTGTAAATTTGCTTAAAGGAGCGATCGTCTATTCTGACTTTATTACTACTGTATCGCCAACTTATGCTAAGGAAATTTTGACTAAAGAAGGGGGAAGGGGCCTCGAAAAAACTTTAAAAGAATATCAAGCCAAATATTGCGGTGTTTTAAATGGTATTGATTATTCATATTGGAATCCTGAAATTGACCGATTCCTACCTTGCCACTATGCTCCAAGAGAAACCCCCAAAAATAAAAAAGATCACAACATTTTAAATCAAAAAGCTTTTATAAAGCATTTAGTGCGTGAACGATTGATGCTAGATGAAGTTCATAGACCAATTGTGGGGTGTATTACGCGGCTTGTGCCTCAAAAGGGAATCGAACAAATTGAATTTGCTATACAGTATGCTATATCTCACCATGGACAATTTCTTTTGCTTGGCTCCAGCCCTATTCCGGAAATTCAAGACCACTTTCACCAGCTTCAACAAAAGTACAGCGACAACCCCCATGTGCACATGACTCTTCATCATCAGGAAGAGCTGGCACACTTGATTTATGCAGCCTCCGATATATTTATTGTTCCTTCTTTGTTTGAACCTTGTGGATTGACCCAAATGATCGCCTTAAAATATGGTGCTATCCCTATTGTTCGTAGAACTGGCGGACTTGCAGATACTATCGTTGATGTGGATTCTGGAAGACCATTTGAGGAAATAAATGGATATGTTTTTGAAGAGCCGACAAATGCCGGAATTAAATCTGCTCTCGATCGTGCTTTTGATACCTGGTATCATAATCCAGATTTCTGGAGACATCTTGTGATCCAGGGAATGAATATCGATTTCAGTTGGAATAAGCCATCGAATGTCTATTTAGATATCTATAATAAATTATGTGAAAAAAACTGAGGAACCTGTGGGCATTGCCAACTATATTACATTCACACGCATCTTGATCAGCCCATTGTTCATGCTTTTTTACATCTACCCAACATTCTTTGGGATTCAGGAAATTCAACTCCCTTTCGTTTTGCTATTTTTATTAAGCATTTCAGAACTGTCAGATGCTTTAGATGGCTATATTGCGCGTAGATTTAATCAAATTTCAGAATTTGGTAAAATTTTTGATCCGATGGCCGACAGCATTGCTCGGATATCAGTCTTTTTAACTTTCACCCACCCTCCAATTAACTTGCCACTGCCATTAATCTTTATTTTTCTTTACCGCGATTCTATCACAAGTACTCTGCGGACAATATGCGCACTGCGAGGATTTGCTTTAGCAGCACGGACAAGCGGTAAAATCAAAGCTATTGTTCAAGCGATTGCTTCGTTCATTATTTTGTTTTTAATGATACTCCATTCAATGGGATCTTTATCTCTAACAAATCTTCAATCTTACAGCTATTGGATTGTTCTAGCAGCAGCTCTCTACGCACTTTTATCCTTGTTAGATTACATTTACTCCAACCGTCACTACATTGCCAAATTAGCAGAGCAATCCTCTCCCACGCCGTCGTCCCCTATTCCTTTCAATTTGCCTACGGCAAAATAAGGGAATAGGAATCACTGGGCGAGGACTGCATGATGCGAGAGCTTTTCAAATACTGCCTTTGTTCTTAAAGAATGCATAGAGCTAAGATTAGTTCCTGGAGGGCTAACACGTTACAGCCCGGCTGAAGCGCAGTCCCGGGAGGTCTAAGCAAAGCCTGGCCTGTTAACGCTTCAGCCCTCTGGGACTAATCTTAACTCTATATATCTTTTGAACAAATGCATAGTGTGCTTGTACTAGCATTAAAGCGAAGGAAAAATAATATGCCAATTAAAAATTTAGAGCAATCGACTTCCTCTTTAGATGTTTTAGGAGTGGGGGCTCCCCTCGTTGATCTAATATTTTATGTCTCAGAAGAACTGCTAGTTTCAATGCCATGCAAAAAGGGTGGAATGGCACCGGTAGATTTTTCAACATTCACAAAGCGCCTTCAAGAAATCAATATTGCCCCAAAACTGATTCCAGGAGGCAGTTGCGCGAATGTTCTCCGCGGCTTAAGCCGGTTAGACCATTCTTGTGCTTTCTTCGGAAAAATGGGTAATGATTCTATAGGCGATTTCTTTTTACAGGATTTAATTGAGTTTGGAATAGGGTCATTTTGTATAAAATCAACGTCCCCAACAGGGCAAGTGCTTGCCTTTGTTACACCTGATGGTGAACGCACCTTTCAGAGCTATCTTGGAGCAAGTTTAGAAATCAGCGCTGAGGATTTAGATCC
>JACDDG010000364.1 GCA_013817115.1 Parachlamydiaceae bacterium
GTACTGTATATGGATACATTATTTCCTGCGAAAATATCTAAAAAGCATATTCAGGCTCTTGAATTTATCGCAAAAAGAAAGGCAACTTTACTTAATTTACCATTGCTAAGTAAGCACGGCACAGGGAAGCCATATAATTCAGTAAAATCACTTGGTAGCTCAGCTCCCTGGGAATATAGCGACAATGCCGGGAGAATAACTGACGGTACATATACATTAAAAGGGGTTAAAGAGTTCCTAGTAGACGATCATTATCCCCGTGAAAAGCTTGAAAATGTAGGTCATTTTTTTTAAGAATCTTTTAAATTGCATTATATTACATACGATCTTTCGTGGAATTTTACATTCTAAGCAAAATCAGATCTAAAAAGCGTTATTTGATTCCAAAATATAGGCCCTGACAGCAACAAGCCTTAATATGCCTTTATTCCAAAAAATATGAAGAGCGAGAGCGATACAAAGGCAAATTAGGGATTAGCATCATTTCTATTTTGCGCAAAAGGATCATTTATTTCTTATTTTGCGTTTTATAGAAAAATTTAAACAGTGTTTAAATATAAGCAAATTAATCAATAAATCGACATAATGAATTTATCACCTGCAAGTTTTAATGAAATAAATACTGCAAGCACTGACAACTTTAAAAACAATAATTAAAAGAGGATAATTTTCAGGATAGTAAACAAACCACAAATGCTACCGCAAAATAATATTCTTTTTATTAAAGAAGTAAAAGAAGTAACTAGCAATAAGGAACTTCAGCTTATAATTAAATGCACAGCACAGTGGCAAAAAGCTGCTACAACAAAATAAAGTATTTCAAGGAAAAAAATGACGAATGTAAAGTTCAAATTGCGAAAGATGCGAAAATATGTTGCTGAAGACATAATATATGTGCTCAGCAAAGACGGTAAAGATGAACCTACTTATTCCATTAAAAGCATCCATAAAAATGAAAATGCTGTTTGTGCTGCTTATGAACAATAGGGGTAAATTACAAGGTGTTGCCTTTGTAGATCTAACGAGAAGTCTGGGTTATGATAATGTTCTAGATGAGGTCCTCGTCAATCCTGAGAGAAATAGCGCGATTGGCAAAAGAGCTGCAATTAAAGGCACAGGAACAAAGCTTGTACAAGCCGTAGCAAATAAAGTTCTGATGAAAAAAGGTGAACAAAACCTCGGTCTCTTATCATTGAAATCTGCTATTCCATTTTATATAAAGTTAGGTTTTGATGACAATGGTGGTGGGCCAGGTGCAAATAATGGACCAATGACCGAAGATATGAGCATGAATGCCAAACAGATGAAAATGTTGTGCGCAAAAGTTTAATTATTTTAATTTAACATTTTCAGAGAAAAGTAATTTTCTTGAATTAGTGGGTCCTGCCTCCAACATGCAGGGGGGCAGAAAAAAGCATCTAAAGATATCGAACGCATATTAAATGCAGATATTTTTAGATGCTTTTATTCTATTCCTTGCTTTCATCTACGTCTCCGAGCCTTTTCCTTACTAGTGCTTAAAAAATCCCATGACACTGAATCATGATCTTAAGATCCTAAATTAATAGTAGTCCAGGATACAAAAACCAGCCATTCACTCTACTTATTTCCTTCTTAAGTTTATTTCTGAAAATTGATAGAATACCCATAAAATTTATCGCGGTGGTATACATGCAGCCTATAACCTTCCTCGAACCATCCATGCTCGAATTTTTCTATGACGAAATACCTGAAGATAAACTGTTTGCGCTCTACCAAGGACATGGAAAACTCAATAATGAAGGCATTGTCCTACCTTTACCTAAAAATTTTGATGCTACAGTTTTTAATCTTGATAAAGCTGCTCTTGAATATATAGAAGCTATATTTCGTAAAACTATCTCGTTAGATGGAAGACGCAATGAACTTTCACCTGGAGTTAAAATATCAATTAAAGAGATGTGTGAACATGCTGATGCCTACACACAAACACTAAATGGAAAAGGCTTCAAAGTTACACTTAAAGGTGGAACTGTTTTTAATGCTATTCAATCAATAGCAGGCGGCATCTTTGAAACATGGTGTTACAACTTCCCTAAAAATCTACTCTGCTCGAAAGCACTATTATCTCCCTCTTTCTTAACTACTATGCGGTTACCTCCAAACGATTCAGATTGGGTCTTTGACATTGACGGAGGAATGGATGAGAAAAGCCAAAAACAGCTTATCGAAAATGCCATTATCACCCCTTTGGCTAAGCAATTTAAAGCATTAGATCACAACCCCTATTCATTGGTGATTAAATTACTCAAGGCTCAGAATTCTAGCCAATCAATTTTTTACCTAAACAACACATTTAAAAAATATTCCACCATTTCACCATCAATGTTTAGATTGCACCATCTTTGCATAGAAGCTTTTGGCTTTAAATCAGCTGTAGATACAGCGTGTTTTTCGCTTAGAACCCTGGATACATGTGATTGTGTTTTCCCTTTAAAATCAACGGTTCTTGCGACAATTAAAGATACGCTTTTTATTAATATAACTCCCCTGCTATACCCAGTTATTAAAGCATCTCCTTTAAAGCTTAATAGCCTCTTGGCTGAGACGAGTGAAACTATTATTCAAGCTCTCTCAGATCGTAATCTACTACTGTTAACTTTTGATCCACAGAAGCCGGTAGATCTTTCTGATTTTGGGAGAACCATTTCCTACTTTACAACGGGTGGCCGATGTTTTCAAAAAGGTTGGCTTAAAAAGATCGTAGAGGCATTAAATTTAGGTTGCTTCGATCAAAAGATTTCTCTCTCAGAGTTGGTAAAAAAACAACTCATTAATCGAGTGATCAACCATCACAAAAATGAACCGGCCATCTTAATTGCCCTGACATTTAATGCTTCTGCACTCCTCTATTGGGTTGATCCTTCATACGAAATTGAAATCAAAAATTTGTGGAAGCTCATTTTCACATATATTGATCAACCTGAAAACATAAAGTCCCTATGTTTAAAATCAGATTTAATTGAAACGATCAAAACACAACTTCAGGATTTAAATTTTAATTTTGTGAGTCTATACTTTTTCATTTTTCAATTAGGCTCCCATATCGATCAACATTTTACACTCCCCCCAAAATCCTTTCCTACGCAAATAGAGGGGGAGCTTTTTACACAATGGAGAATATCTTTTAATGCTAACCATAATCAAGCACCGTCCATTTGCGCTCTATTATTCCCTTTTAAGCT
>JACDDG010000365.1 GCA_013817115.1 Parachlamydiaceae bacterium
CCCGCTAGGGGGAACTGTTAATAGCCCCGGGTGCAGCGATAGCGGAACCCGGGGTTCGGATCACTACAAAACGTGCGCCCCGGTAGGTAGGGCGCCAGAAAGCCACTAAGTGCGTAGCCACCGCTGTAAGCTTTTCCGCACGTTGCTTTAAGCAAGTTTACTCTTCCGCAGTTATAAGCAAAAAAAAAGTTCAGCCTATTTTTTTCTGCATAAATTTTCAATATAAGATTAAGCGAAAAGCATGATTGGAATGACGTGCTACAATTTGCTGCTTCGCAGCTTGCTAACATCCACATTTTTGTCAAAAAACCTTAAGCGTAAAAGTATTTCCGCGTCCCGCGTAAAAAGCTTTTTAAGACAACGAACACTTCCAAGTTTCTAGCTTACTACGAAGATGCTGAAGCTTTTACACGATTCAAAACAATAGGACGATGTAAATACCGGCGACGCAGCCAGTACCAAATCAATCCAGACAGCGCTACAATACTCCAAACAATTAACCGAGGCAATTCTAACAACTTATACGGAGCTTGCCATGGTGCGCCCATGCGTTCACCCGTTGGCCATAATATAAGCGAAGGCGCTCCTTGCAAATTTGCTTCAGGTACAAAACCAAAAGCACGACTATCAGAGCTCATCGCATGGTTATCGCCAAGCATAAGATATTTTTGCGAAGGAACAGTCACTCCAAAAGCCCGAATAAAATCGACATCAAGTTTATCTCCTTTAAGCGGAGGACCATAATCTTTGAACGCACTGTAAGGTTTATCCTTAGATGACATTTTTTCTCTTTTCTCTTCCCGTGACGTGAATTCTTTCAGTAAAGGATCTTCTTTTTTAAAAAGAGGTGCCCCCAGTACATAGAGATCACCATCGCGAAAATAGGCATAGCGAGAGGGCGAGTTCAGTTGGTTTTGAGCTCGCGGAGCAAAAGCCTGATACATTTCAATCCCAAGATTGTAAAGCTGCTGTACATTTTTGGGATCATGTTTATAAAGAGGATTGCTCTTGTCAGAATCGATCGTCCTTCCGCCCCAACCTATATTCTCAAGGTTACCGTTGTAAAATTCATAAGTACCATCGGGAACTCCGGGAAAAAGAGGTGAATTGGAATCAATATGGGTTCCTTCAACATTGTAACGAGTCGCACGCCCATTTTTGAAAACAAGGCGAGCCGTATACATGTTTTTCATGATTATATCAAGGTGCTCTTGTTTTAAAGGTATTACAGATTTTAAAGTCGATAATGAAATCGGATGCCTGCTACTTTGCCCCACAGCTGGATGTGGGTATACAGTGCTAGGGTGATGACTGAGCTCTAAATACAAAACACCTTCCGGTAAGTCTTTAGGATCAATATGATCAATCTCTTTTAGCTCTTTAGCAGTCAGAAGTCTTGCCATGGCGAAATTACGCATGCCAAAAAAATCACTATAGGCTTTCGGGGTAGTGTGCTCTGATCGCTGAGCTGAAGGGTCATCAGGAATCCATTTGCCTCCACTATTGATTTCACCTTTAAGATCGGAACCTTCTACGAGCAATCTGGCAAGTGGAATACCCATTTGGGTAAAGCGAACTTCTCTTGAAGTAACCGGTGCATACTCGCCTGAAAAGCGCATCATTGGGATGTGCTCTAAACTAAATTTTTTGTTTTTATCCATCCAAGGAGCGTTTAGAAGCTCATTAATTGAATTGCCATCTTTATCGACTCCATAGATTTTACCTCCGTAAAAATAAAGGCTATCCCCGGGCTTACCAATCAAGCGTTTTATAAGACGTTTTTTGTAAGGAATTACCCACATGAATATAGTATCCTCATCAAGTCGATCGATACCTTCGCTTGTAAATGTGATGGCACCTCCGCGCTTGACCAGATTCGGATCAAAAAGTAAATGGCCCGTAGTCATTGGGATGTTAATGCCAAATGGAGTCTTAGTAACTGCTACTCGATCCTGTTCGCGAAATGTGGGTCGCATCGAACCGGTTGGGATTTCATACAATTCAAACCACACTTGTCGGACGACTACAGCAAGAACTAGAGCAATCAATATGGCAATAACGACTTCTTTGACATAATCAAAAAGTGATTTCTTGCAATGTTCCCGGGAAAAAGTTTCTAAAATCTCAGCCTGAGTAGAAGCTTGTTCTTGATTGCCTCCAGCAATCGCCCCCTCTAAAGCGAGCATCTGTTCTTCTAATGAGTTGCGTTCTTCCGGAGACAATCGACCCTTTCGTTTCTGATACCAGCTATAAGCACTTTGTAAAATGGCTCGCGATTTATTAAAGCTAAGGTTTTTCATAATTTTCTTGGGAAAAAAGGTAGATTATTAGGAGAGGTCAGCCCTGTGCCAGAGTCGACGATGCGAATTTTAGCGCTGCCAACCACACCGCTGATTTGTAACCAGTAGGGAAAATAGGCGGGGTAATTTAAGCCTTCTTCAGGTAGATAGACTTCAATCGTTTTACCGGCTAGCTCAGATCCATCTTTAGGCCATGTAGCTTTCCATGCGTCAAAACGAACTCCTTGGACAGTTTGCCCATTGACAACCATGTGAGGCTCCCAATAAGGCCGCTTATCATAAGGACCTGTGCGTAATGTAATACCGATTCTACGACGCTGATCGAGAGGGATGAAGTCAAAGCGAACGTTAAGAAGCATTGATAGAAAATTATCGGGGGCTGTCAACTCATACCACTTTCCGCGTGTATATGAATAAAAATGGATAAAATTTCCGGTACTGAGATCAATTGTGTAAAGTACCCACGAGGTATATCCCGGGGCATGATTCATCAACCATGTTGGCCACGAAAAATTTGACTTTGGTATCTTAGAAGCGGGAATAGATATTTCTTCAATTGTTAGTGTTTGATCATTTTTAGAATAGATATGTAGCAAGCTGTAATTCTTTCCCTGGGAAGTAATGATATAATCACCTGGCTGAGCCTTCTGCAGGTTGTCGCGCAAATGTAGAAAATACCTTTCAGCAGACAAGTCTGAGGTCATCAATAATACAACAAAGCAAAAAAATACATAAATAGATTTGAACATATCAATAACACCACGAGCTTGATTAATTTTGCTTTATCATAACATCTATCTTTTTAAAATACAAGGATTGGAGCGAGGGCTTTTTAACCAAATGGAGGGAAGCGAAGCATTATTATGTACGATGTATACTGCGCGCGGGCACAAATTGAGGTTTTTTGCGCGCCAAAGCCC
>JACDDG010000366.1 GCA_013817115.1 Parachlamydiaceae bacterium
CCTAAAGGATACTCAGATCCATGTCCGGAAAAACGATCCAGAATCTTAGTCGCAAGGATCTTGCCGAGCTGTACACCTTCTTGATCAAACGAGTTTGTGTGCCAGATAAATCCTTGAAAGGCAACTTTATTTTCATAGAAGGAAAGTAGTGCTCCTAATGCAAATGCGGTCAGCTTCTGTCCTATTAAAAGAAAGCTGGGTCTGTTTCCTTGAAAACTTTTATTAGGATTTTCATTTTTTTGTCCTGTCGCCAAAGCAATTGTTTGAGCGAATACATTAGAAAGCAGCTTTTGCTGAGATGTAGTACCATTGACGGTTCGATCATTTGGAAGTTGTGGTTCCTTAAAGGTGATGAATTCGAGCGGGATCGGAGTCGTTCCTTGATGGATAAGTTGATAAAAAGAATGCTGAGCACTTGTGCCGGGCTCACCAAAGATGATTGGGCCTGTGTCAAAAGTAACCAAGCGGCCCATTTTGTCGACATGTTTGCCATTCGATTCCATGTCGAGTTGCTGAATATGAGCAGGAAATCTAGCAAGAGCCTGAGAATATGGAATGATGGCAATATGTGAGTGATTTAAAAAATTGCGGTTCCAGATCCCCAATAAAGCTGCAAGCAGGGGTAGATTTTTGTCTAAAGACTTTTCTAAAGCGACTTTATCCATAGCATTTGCGCCACGTAAAAGTTCCCAAAAGCTGTCAAAACCGAAAGCAAAAGCGAGTAATACTCCGCCAACCATAGAAGTTGTCGAGTACCGTCCACCAACCCAATCCCACATAAAAAATACCTCTCGGTATTTCTGAGGGTCGTCAAGAGGGCTTTTAGGGCATGTTACCGAAATAAAATGATCTTTTCCCTGAAGTCCCACAGATTCAAAGCGTGCACGAAGGATTTCTTCATTCGTAAGAGTTTCAAGTGTTGTTCCTGTTTTAGAAATTATTAAGACAAGAGTTTTTGCGAGGTCACAATTTCTTACGATCATTTCCAAAGCGTCTGGATCAATGTTGCTGAGAAATGAAGCAGATCGACCCGGTTTTAAATAGGCTTGCAGTGCTTCATAATGTGCTTTTGGTCCCAGCTCAGAGCCTCCAATGCCAACAACAAGAATGTGTTCCCATCGATTTTCTTCATCAATTTTATTGATGAATGACTTTAGCTTATTGATTTCGTTTAAAGCGTCTTTTGTTGCTTTAACTGCTTCCTGGGCTTGATTAGGATTGTCAAAAAAATCCCGTGTGGCTGTATGCAGGGCTGCTCTTTGTTCGCTGGGGAATCCATCCATGAAGTTAACGATTTCTCCGGATTGCATTTGCTCCATTTGCTCAAAAGCGTAGGATTCTTTGGCTAGTTCAAAAAGTGAATCCATGCAGTTTTTGTCTATCCGTTCAGTAGCATAAAGCATAGTGTATCCGCAAGCATGGGCTTTAAAACGATCAATTCTTTCAGCATTTAAGTTGCCGTCTACTGATAAATCGTAAGGGATTTTTGCTAAAGTGCTTAACTTTTGAACTGCATTCATCTCTGCGAATGAAGTTTCGATCAACTTCAGCCCTGGGTTTTTAGGATTGTTTGCAATAGATGTCATTACGGCTCCTTAGTTGAGAATAAAAAATCAGTCCAGCACCAAAAAAAATGAATGGAAGGCTTAAAATCTGCCCGGCTTGAAGCAAACTTTCATCCAAAATGCTGTCTTGTGGAGCTTTAAAATATTCTAAAAAAAAGCGCGATCCAAAAATGCAGATAAGGAACAGCCCGAGAAAAAAACCTTGTGGCCAAGGTTTTTTGCGTAATTTCCATAAGATTAGAAGTAGCACAAATGTTAATAGATAGGCAAGCGCTTCATAAAGCTGCACGGGGTGTCGCGGTGCTGGTGTTGAGCCGTCAGCAGGATGACCAAAGATGACTCCCCATGGCAATGTGGTTGGGGTGCCTAAAATTTCTTGATTGACGAAGTTTCCTAGGCGGATGAAGAGAACTGCAAAAGCCGTAGGAATGGTTAACAAATCACCCAAAGTGAAAAAATTCAATTCGGGAAATTTTTTTTTGGTCCAGCGGCTGTAGAAAAAGACGGCTAAGAGGACTCCAAGGGTTCCGCCGTGACTGGCTAAGCCGCCCTCCCAAACTTTCGGAATGTCTGACAAATGATGTTTGTAGTAATCCCATTGGTAAAAGAATACATGCCCCAAGCGAGCTCCAATAATAGTCCCGAGAACCACCCACCAGAGAAGTCCATCGACATATTTGAAGCAAAGTTCTTTGACTGGGACAATGCAGCCAGGGAGGTACTCTTCAAGCTTTTCTCGGTCAATTTTTGAAAGAATTTTTAGGATTCTAGTTTTTGCTTCCGGTGAAAGCTCGTGGGCATTATTGGTGCTGTTGGCATTATTGGATTGAAGTTGAATGAGGTGGCGTGTTTGCTTGTCTATCAGTTCGTAGAATGGTGAGGATGAATTTAAGTCTGAGTCGTTTGCAAAATTTAAGAGCCTTTCTCGGAGTAGTTTCCAATCAGCAATGTCACGGTCTAATAGGTGAGGAGCTTTTAAGAGTTTTTCTCTGAGGAGCGGAAGTACAATAAGGAATCCGGCAACGACGCCCCCCATGAAGAGAAGTCCGTACCATTTTAGGGGGTGATCTAGATAGGGTATAGTAAAGAGGTTGGGGTTGGGGTCCCAGTGAATGTAGCTAAGAAAGCTAAGAAAAATCATTAGAAAATCCTTCCAAAAAAAAGCTTCTACCCTTAACGAGTAAAGGTAGAAGCCTGATGTCGGAGTAGAGGGATTCGAACCCCCGACCTACTGCTCCCAAAGCAGCCGCGCTAGCCAAGCTGCGCTATACTCCGAGAATCTCATTGAGCAACGATGTCAATGTAACAAATGTTAAAATTGGTTGCAATAGGAAAAATAGGAAAAGATTAAAATTTTTAGAAAAGTGTGTTGTCGAGGTTTTTAAGGGTGTTTTTTATTGAGTGAGTTGAGGGCTGTAGATGTCTAATTTAGAATGGTGATGATAAGAGTGGAAAGAGCGGGGGAGGTAGGGGCGAACATAGTTTTACGCATAAGTTTTTTGACAAAAATGTTATGATTACAAGCTGCGAAGCAGCAATGTAGCACGTCAATGCCGTGCATCTTAGCCTCCATATTATTTAAAGCCTCGTTTAGATTTTTGCTACGCATTACGCTGCTAACATCTATATCGAGGCTTAGACTTATTC
>JACDDG010000367.1 GCA_013817115.1 Parachlamydiaceae bacterium
TTTCCAGTGGACTTGAGCAAGATATCTCTCCATTTGCATAGTAAAATCTTCTCATTATACCATGCGGAAAATTGAAGTCAATCACTTCATTTGCAAACCTCTATAGTTTCTTTTTAAAACTGAATTAACACCTCTGCAAAACGCGTACATAAAAAAGCTTCGATTTGGATCTTTTCCCCCTTTATGGAAAGAGTATGCGAATGTCTTGGCTAAATTTGTTCGAAAAAATATAGATATGACAGAGGATATTGTCTTGAGTCATTTCGAGTATACTATCAGCCAGCCTGAAAAGTACGAAAAAAAGGTTGATATATCTACAGTATTATAGCTGGCTTTGCAATTAAGATATCGATATACAATGCGCATTTCATTTTGTTCAGTTGGCTATTGATAATCAAATGATGCTAGTAACAGAAGATCAAGAAATTTAAAAAAAATGCCCTGAATGGTCTGTGTCGATGCAAAACTTTCTTCATCTTTAACCTCTCGAACTGTAACAAGATATCGTGTTAAGTTACTGACAGATTTAGAACTTGAGATATGGAAATCGGAATAAATAAAAAGAAGGAAAAGAGTTGCCTCTTTTCCTTCGAGAGTGGCCAGAACTGGAATCGAACCAGCGACACAAGGATTTTCAGTCCTCTGCTCTACCGACTGAGCTATCTGGCCACACATATTGTGTAGAAAGCTAATCGTACGAGAATGCCGGTTTTTCTGCAACCCCTTTTTTTGTTTCATTAACAACTCTTCTGGAATGCTCTTCTTTCTGAAGCCGAATCATCTCTTTCACTATATTCACAGCCTCATTTAGTTGAAAGTCTACCGGCTTAGGATTTCCCGAAAGATCTTTTGTAAAAAAGGTAGTGGGGCGACCTGAACGTATCAACTCTAAGAATTTCTGGTACTCTCGATTATTTCCTAAGCGAATTGCACTGTCAGCTTTTAAAGTCGGAAGCATGGTTTGCCATATAGTTGATTTTTGTTGCAATGAGGGCAAGTATTGCTGATGATACCATTTGCGTAAATCAGGCTTAATATCTCCCAGATCATCTGCATACTCATTATTAATCGTATCGCTCGGAACAGTGAATTCTAAATATTGTTCTCCAAAACGTTCGTAGTTATATAGGCCTGGCACAACAATATCCGCTTTCACACCGATTAGTTGGGGTGTTTTGCCCGAAACTGTATAATATTTTCCCACGGTCACTTTAAAAAGAGAAGACCCCTTAGCGTTAGCGCCTGTAACATTCTGATTTTGAATCGTCCCCTTGCCATATGTACTCTCATCACCGACAACAATGGCTACGCCATAGTCTTGTAGCGCCTGAGCCACGATTTCAGCAGCAGAAGCTGTCGCACGTGATGTTAGGATGACAAAAGGGCCATCATAATACGACTTGCCATCCAAATCCCTGTAATAATGCTCTTCCCCATTAAAATATTTAGAAATGACCACAACTCCATTTGTGATAAATAGTCCTGCTACTTTAACTGCCTGTCCAAGGAAGCCCCCGCTGTTTTCACGCAAGTCAAGAATTAGTCCCTTTAAATTTCCTTTTTGCTTAAATGCGGATAGAGCTTTGCGTACATCATTTTCGCTAGTTACTTCACCTGTACCTTGATAAAAAGAATGAAGAACCACAATGCCAATAATACCATCATCCACAGAGCGGTAAGAGGTGTCAACACGATTGCCTCTAACTGCCAACTCTTTTTTCTGCAAAGTCACTTTAAACGTTTCTTTTTCGTCTTTGTGTTGTAAAGTCAAAGTTATATTGACGTCCTTGTTACTTCGAATTGTCTCTATAATTGTTTTTAAAGAATCTTTTCCAATCTTTTTTCCATTGATTTCGATTAAGATGTCATTGATCTTGATTAAATTGCTCGTCACAGCAGGACCACCTTCTGACATATCTTTGACGAAGATAGCGCCGCTGTGATTTTGCCTGAAAATGATTCCAATGCCTTGAAATTCCTGCTCAAGTTGAGTTTTTAAAGTTGAAGCCTCTGATTCACTATAAAAAGTAGTGTGTGCATCTAATCCTGCAGCCAAGGCTTTCAAAACAAGCAAAGTAAACGTATTTTCCTGTTCGATTTTAGAAAGAGAAGACCCTTTATTATCAAGAAAGAGATAGATATTTTCGTTTTCAATCAGGTTTTTATTATAGATGGCAAGGGTTTGGGGTTGGTTTGCCATTACCACAGCCGAACCAAAACGACGTTTTTCTGCATTGATAAATTGTAAGATGTTTTTTTTGAGGCGTGTTTGCAATTCGTTTAGATTGCGTGGAAATTTCATTTTGAAGTTAGGGTCATCTTCTCTGATTTCGGCTTCGCCAGGACTTTTTTTGGCAAATAAAAGATTTAGATCTTTTTTAAATTCAATGCGAATTTTACGTGAGCGGAGAATGGAGGACTGAATTATAGAATTAAGCTGTTCGAAAAGAGGGAAGCGATCTTGTTTGTAGGCTTCTAAAGCAGCTTCGCTCTGAGCATCAGATAAATTTAAAAAAGGGCGAACTTCATTCTCAAGTAAATAGATTCTATCAGGATCGAACTTGTCGATATAGACCTTTAAGGCATTTTTTATGATTTTGCTATCTATTTTTTTTTGGTCTACATGCTGTACAAGAATTTGTTGCATAATGATGTGAATATCTTGAAGTTTTAAAGAATCTTGCCCTGAGCAGGTGCCTTGTAAAAGTATCAAACAGAGAAAAAAATAGTGCAAATTATTCATGGTAAACCTCTTTAAGCGCAAAATATATACATAACTCGTTTTTTTGCATGTTTGACTATTCAAAATTTTTTTGAAAGAGGAAAAGATATCGTGAATAATTACTAAGTCTATGAAGGAATTTATAGTTGTTTTTAATTCTTTGATGATTGTTAGAGGAGTAAAGAAAGCATGGGCTCTTTATTAATAGTAGAGCAGAACGTATCAAAAATGTAGTTCATCAATTCGATCATGACTTTCTAATATTTTTTTTTAAAGTCTTGCATGATGAACACTGAAATTCACGTTATATTTTTAATCTGCTTATAAAAAGCCCCCTACTTGTCGATTAGTGTATACCGAAGTACGTCCAAATTTGGATTTTTTGCTTTGAGAAAGCTCCCGCGATTAAGCGATCAAAAACGACCCCATATTATAATATTGGGTCATTTTTGATCGCTTAATCG
>JACDDG010000368.1 GCA_013817115.1 Parachlamydiaceae bacterium
GCTTAATCGCGGGAGCTTTCTCAAAGCCAAAAAACCAAAATTTGAACGCTCTTCGGTATAAATACTTTTGGATAAATTCATTGTTGTCCATCCGTTTTCATTAACTGTAGCATTATTTCAATTTTCAAGCCTTAATAATCATTTTTAAGTAAAACATTCAAAAAATAACGATTTTTTTGAGAAAATAATCATTTCTTATATCGCAAAATTCAGATATTACCTAAAAAAAGATAAAAGCAAGAATAAATAATAGTTATAAAGTAAAACATCATAAAAATAACGATTTTAAAGAAAAAATAATCGTTTTTAAGGAAACTCAAGCATTGAAGTTATGATAAAATTAACTCTAAACCTATATAAAATAATCATTTTTAAGTAAAACATCAAAAAAATAACGATTTTTTTGAGAAAATAATCGTTTTATGGTAACCTCGAAATCAAAAGATAAATAAACGCTTCTATAGGAAAACTCATGTGGTCGATTGAACTTCCGGAAGGAACCAAAGCTATTGGATACAAATATCTAGTCGATCTGTACCAATTAAAGGTCATGGGGCATCATTGCTGGTCTTATGTTTCTCCAAAATGGGAGAAAAGATCGTTACATTATAAAGACTCAGATCTGACTT
The DNA here is from genome assembly GCA_013817115.1 of Parachlamydiaceae bacterium. Classification (GTDB taxonomy): domain Bacteria; phylum Chlamydiota; class Chlamydiia; order Chlamydiales; family Parachlamydiaceae; genus JACCRY01. The sequence continues at coordinate 630 of JACDDG010000368.1, forward strand.
TGTTTCTTTACCCTCCTTCAACTCGCATTTCAGAGAATCCTTTTGACCACCTTGAATTTGCTCTTAAACATGAGGGTGTTAATCTTTTAATCCTCAAAAACATTTTGACTCTTATTTCAAAAGAAGATCTAAAAGCCCATGTTTTATCCAGGCCAACTGGAAAATACACACGCATTCTTTGGTATTTATTTGAAAAGTTTTCAGGCAACAAAATAGATTTACCTGATCTCGACAGAGGGACTTATACTCCGGTGCTTGATCCAGAAAAATATTACTGCAGCAAAGGAACTAGAAGTTCGCGCCATCGTGTTTTAGATAATCTCCTAGGTAGCATTGAATTCGCACCAACCGTACGTCGTACTCCACAGCTCGTTAAGTATGAAGAAAAACAGATCGGGAAAATAGCTCATCAACTCACAGAAGGGTACGACCCATTAATATTAGCAAGGGCCATGCGTTATCTTTACACAAAGGAGACCATGTCTTCATGGGAAATTGAACGGGAGCAGCCTGATAACGCCCGATTAGCAAAATTTGTTAGCCTCCTTCACAAAGCAGATGCTATAGGCCCTCTTTCGGAACAAAGCCTCGTTAATCTTCAAAAAAGTATTGTGGACCCGCGTTTTGCGTTGAACACATATCGAGATTTCCAAAATTATATTGGAGAGGAACCAGGTTTGCGGGAAATGATTCTTCATTTTATTCCTCCGCGCCCTTGTGACGTTTCTGCTCTAATGCAAAATCTTTTACATACATATTCCTTAATGGAAAAATCTTCCTTAAATGCTGTGGTAGCAGCATCGGTTCTATCTTTTGGCTTTGTTTTTATTCATCCTTTTGAGGATGGGAATGGTAGAATGCATAGATTCCTCATTCATTATGTACTAGCAAGGCTCAAATTTACTCCTGAAGGCATTGTGTTTCCAACATCAGCAGCCATCGTTCGCAATATGATCCGCTATGACAAAGTTTTGGAAACGTTTTCAAAACCACTCATGGAAAGGATTTTTCAATACACAATTAATGACGATGGTGAAATGGTCGTACAGCAAGACACAAAGGACTATTATCGCTATATCGATTTTACGCCTATTGCAGAATATCTCTTTGAATGTGTTGAAAAAACGATTACAACGGACTTTAAGGAAGAACTAGATTTTCTTGCAGTCTACGACAAAATCAAACGGTTATGCAAAGAAGTCGTAGATATGCCTGATCAGAAAATCGACCTGTTTATTAAATGTGTTCGGCAAAATGGAGGAGCGCTTTCCGCTCGAAAACAAGAATCGCACTTCAAGATGCTAACATCTTCTGAAATTGAGATGATGCAGAAAATTATCAACCAAAGTAACTTTTAATGACGATTATCTGGGCAATGTATTGTAGGTACACAATACATTGTGGACGTAAATCCACTTATGCCGATTTTGTTGATGGCATTCATTAAAGTAAAAAAAATCTGCAGCATATTCCATCAAAGTCCATCGAATTTTTTTACACAATTTGTAATCGATTAAAACCATAGCCGTGTCTATGTTGCCAAGTACAATCGAATTACCCTTTATCCTGTTATATTGATCGAAAGTGTAGATTTTTTCATCATCCAAAATATTTAGGAGTTTGTACAAATCTTTATGAATTACATTATCATCATCAACAAAATATAGATATGTATCTTCATTTTGGACATGATCAAGAGCAAAATTTCTTTGAGGATTTCCACTGACCCCTTTACTCGTATGGATATATTCTTTAATCTTTCCATTCTCTTTATTTTTAAATAGGTAAGGGTTTTTTGTAATTTTACTTCCATCATAAACGATTATCCACTCGTCGACATAATCAAAATTTATGGAATTTTTTACTCTCTGGAGGTTTTCAGGACGCATAGAAGGTGTAATAATTGTCATCTTTTTCTTGTTTTTGAAAATAGGATTAGCCCCTTTTTTCACCAATACAAGTAACTTATGGTTATTTCGGCCCTCTGGTCTTTTATTTTGGTGATTTATTGAAATAAAATAACAGTCCTGAAACCGCATTAATATTGGTTTCAACTTTTCGAGATAATCTGCCTCTGAGTGCTTCTTGAATAAATCTTCTATAACAAGAATTCCACCCGGCTTCAAATATTTACAACTGTTTTCGATAATTCTTATTTGCTCTTCAAATTTTTGTGAAGAATTTTCAATAATTAAATCGTATTGGATTCCGACTGAATGAAAGGCTTGTGCAATGCCCTCACTCTGCACTTTTACAAGGTTTAAGTTAATTTGATCTCTTTTGCAGGTATTTTCAAAAGCTTTGAAACGTTCCGCATTCGATTCAAATCCATATAATGTTCCCCTAGAAAAATACTTATTTAATGATAATAATGCTACACCGTCGTCTATTCCTAATTTAGCAATTTTAAGTTCCTGATTTCTATTATCTTTTAACAAAGAGTTATAAAAAACAGTATATGGGTGACGATACCTAAAGCTTCTAGCGTGGTTTTCTAGCGATAATTTCTCCGGATCAAATTGGGCAGTTAGGAGGCACAGCTCGGATG
>JACDDG010000369.1 GCA_013817115.1 Parachlamydiaceae bacterium
CTCTTGAAGTCCCTTTCGAAAAAATAATTAAAACAGTTCACAAGTACGGCAACACTTCCGCATCAAGCATCCCTATCGCGCTGGATGAACTCCTTCAACAGCACAAACTCACTTCGGATCAAAAAGTCCTTCTTCTTGGATTTGGAGCAGGATTGACTTATGGTGCGATTCTTTTGAAACAAATTTAATCTTAATCTGAAGGAATAACAATGACGTTGCAATCTTCTATTGCATTTATTTTTCCTGGGCAAGGGTCTCAATACCCTGGCATGGCTAAGGATTTTGTTTCTACTTTTGCTATCGCTCGCCACACATTGGAAGAAGCAGACGATCTTCTAGGACGTAAGCTCTCTACGTTAATTTTAGAGGGTCCCGAAAACATTCTTACAGAAACCAAAAATAGCCAAGTAGGCATTTTTGTTGCATCTATGGCCATTTTAAGAGTCTTGAAAGATCTTTATCCTCATATAAACTCTGGAGTTTGTGCCGGACTAAGCCTTGGTGAGTACACTGCTCTGTGTGCTTCCGGAAAACTTGATTTTAAAGAAACTCTTTCGCTAGTGAAGTATAGAGGTCAATTCATGAATGATGCTTGTGAAGAGATCCCTGGCACCATGGCTGTCGTGTTAGGACTGGAAGGTCCGGACGTAGAGGCTCTTGTCAGAGAAGTCAATTTACCCCACGATTTATGGGTTGCTAACTTCAACTGTCCCGGACAAGTTGTCATCTCTGGAACCCTTAAAGGGATCGAAATAGGCTCTGCTGCTGCTAAAGCCAAGGGCGCTAAACGAGTCCTCCCATTACAAGTCCACGGCGCCTTCCATAGCGGATTGATGGCTACAGCGGAAAAACGTCTTAGAGAGCCGGTTGAAGCTACAAAATTAAATAAATCTCTAACCGAGTTTGTGATGAACGTTCCAGGCGACTTCGTTGAGGAAATGGATGTTATCAAAGAAAACCTGATCAAACAAGTGACACATTCAGTCCGTTGGGAACAAGGAATTCGCACTATGGAGAAGAGAGGTGTTTCTAAGTTCATTGAAATCGGGTGTGGTAAAACTTTGGCAGCACTAAACAAACGTATCGGAGTTAAAGCTGTAACCTTAAGCATCGAAAAAGTCGAAGATTTACAAGCAATTGAACAGCTACAGGAGAATTAGATGGAAAATTTTCTTTTAAACCAAACAGCCATCATTACAGGTGCTTCATCTGGCATTGGTAAAGCGATTGCTTTAAAGTTTGCCTCTCAAGGGGCTCGAGTCATCCTTTTTGGAACCCATGTGGGACGCGGAGCAGCTGCGGTTGAGGAAATTACACAGGCGACTCCGGGATGCAGCGCCGAATTTTTCCAAGTCGACGTTTCAAATTACCAAGCTGTACAAGACGCTATGGCAGAAATATTGAAGACATATAAGACTGTAGATATTTTAGTGAATAACGCTGGCATCACCAAAGATCAGCTTTTAATGCGTATGACTGAGGAGCAATGGGATTCTGTACTGGATGTGAATGTCAAATCTTGTTACAATACTTGTCATGCCCTAGTTCGACCAATGATGAAAGCTAAGAAGGGTAAAATCATCAACATGAGTTCAGTCGTAGGGATTACCGGCAACATGGGACAAACGAACTATGCCGCATCCAAAGCTGCTGTCATTGGCTTTACGAAGTCCTTAGCAAAGGAATTAGGATCTCGCCAGATTCAGGTCAATTGTTTAGCCCCGGGTTATATAATCACTGCGATGACAGAAACTTTACCTGAACCGGTAAAAGCTGCAGTACTTACCAATATACCCCTTGGCCACTTTGGCCAAACAGAAGATATCGCTAATGCCGCTCTTTTTTTAGCTAGCAAAATGTCTGACTATATTACAGGTCAGGTGATAGCCATCGATGGCGGGATGTCGATGTAATTGTAAAAAATTACATCACTTTCTCAAAAAAGAAATTTGGAAAAAATAACAAAAAATATCACGAAAACAAAGGATTTATTATGTCAGTAGAACAAGAAGTAATTAACATTGTGGTTGAACAACTTGGTGTCAACCGCGAAGATGTTTCCCTATCAAAGTCATTTGTCGAAGACCTAAATGCAGATTCTTTAGATCTTACAGAACTTATCATGACTTTTGAAGAGCGTTTCTCTTGCGATATTTCTGAAAGCGAAGCTGAAAAGCTTAAGACAGTGGGCGACGTTGTAACATATATCGAATCTCATAAAAAAGCTGAGTAAGTCATTTATTAGCTTCTTATTAGCCCCTCGAGATAGGTTCACGGGATAAAAAGCTGAGTAGCGAAGCTCTCAGATTTTTTATCCCGTGAGCTTATCTCTAGGGACTAATTTTTTTCTTTTCTCTCTTATATCTGTCTAAATATTCAGGATCTCTCGTTCCGATGATGAGCTTCAATGTAGCCCTCAAGCATGCTCAAGCAAGGTCGAGATGTGAGCCAATGCTTTTAACTCAATCTTTTTTAAAAAATATGCTAGGCAAAGACCAAAGGTCAAAAAAGCCAAGTCTCTCTAACAAAGGCCAATTATCCAATTGCCAATGACCGGAACTTCCGCAGCACCGCAACCCCAAAACAAGGGTTAGCATAGGATAACAAGTAGGGGACTCGGAGGCCAGATGGGGCAAAGCCCCCAACAAGAACTTGAAAGTCTGCAAGCTCCTCTAAACATCGCGTGTAAGTCACCGGGTTATCGCTAAATAAACGTACCCCTGATCTAACTTGATGCGTAAGGATGCTAACTACAGCTTCTAATGCTTTCGGAACTTCGCACTGGACGCTCGCCTTTTTAGATAACTCAGAAACCATTTTTTGTTGTTTTTTAAAGCTTTTGTTTCTGCTTCCATTCAATACATCCTTTGACATAAGCGCCCAATAAGATTTATCATTCGGCATTTTTAATTCATCTATTACGACTTGTACTGATCCATAACCTGTTTCGGTAGGGAAATATTTTTTTGCAAGCTTCCCCAAACTTTTTACGGATAGTCCTTTTGGAATCAAGGTTATAGAGGTTTGCAACAGGGCAAACGCATTATAAAAAATTTTTCAAAATATTTTCCCGATACTGTGATGATATAAGTGCTTGGAAGCATTTCCTTTCAATTGATTTTTTAGAGGAGAGATCTTTTTGTAGAAAACCGAGTGA
>JACDDG010000370.1 GCA_013817115.1 Parachlamydiaceae bacterium
CTTCAGGACAAAGAGGTTTTCCAGTGGACTTGAGCAAGATATCTCTCCATTTGCATAGTAAAATCTTCTCATTATACCATGCGGAAAATTGAAGTCAATCACTTCATTTGCAAACCTCTATAGACTAAGGTAAAATTGAAATGGATATCGAAGAGCGTTCAAGTTTGGATTTTTGGCTTTAAGAAAGCCCCGGGATTAAGCGATAAAAAATGACCTTATATTATAATATGGGGTCATTTATGTTCGCTTAATCGCGGGAGCTTTCTCTTTGCCAAAAACCAAAATTTGAACGCTCCTCGGTGTAAAGAAATCTAATCAATTTAAAAAAATGATCGTGCAGTCTAGGTATGATGAAGCGATTGAAAACCCACATTTACGACTAATGTGAATTCTCCCTTACTCTTTCGATGATAGATGTTGTGGAGATTCCCGGTGTATAGGGAGTAATCCTCATAATATTCATATCCAAAGGATCCGAAAAATAATGAATGAGTTTTTCTCTGTTAAAATCGTCTCCATGGACGACATAGTCAATCTTATGCTCAGCAAGGAAACTTTTAGTAATGATTAAAGGTGTATTAGGTATGATTTCATCAACATATCGGCACCCCGCTACTGTTTTAACTCTCTCTATAAGGTTCAGAATTGGACGACGTTTATAATCACTAACGATTTCATCTGAGACCAGTCCTACGATCATATGATTACCGAGCTTAGAAGCTTGTTTTAAAAATTCTATGTGGCCATAATGGAATAAATCGCCGACCATATTTGCATAAACTCTAACAACATTCTTAATAGAGACTCGATTATATAAGGGGCCCGTAGGCTCTGCAGGAATACATTCGGCAGGTGTCAATTCTACATATTTATTCTTTTCATTAGGTGGAAAAAAATGATTACCTATCTCTCCTTGAGTCATCCATTTAGAACCATAACAGGCATCTAAAAATGGGATAGGATTATTAGGCCCCAAAACTATGCACTCTCCAAACCGATAGGCTTTGAGAGGATATAATTCTTCTCGAGTGACATATATAGGCCCATTATCTCTTCTCATCCAATCAACGTCTCTAAAAGGATCGTAGAGCATCTTGCCATCATTTTCAATGGTCAAAAAAACATCAATACAAGGGGCCGCATTTATTGTTCCAAAGGTATATATTTTAGGTGCTACAATTTTGTACCCTAGTGGTGTTATATCTACATGATAATCAAGAGCTTCAAAGTCAGGTATCAAAGAAAAAAATAATTTTTCATCATCCATTTTGATATTGATGTCAATATCATCATCCCAAGGAATTATTCCCTGCTGACGGACCGCCCCCAGAAGTGATCCTCCCTGAATCCAATACTCAATTTTATTTTGAGTGAATATTTCATGGGTATCCTTCATTAGCTGATAAAGATTAAGGATCCACTCAGGTGGCATATCCGTAGCTCTTTTTGCAAGTGGCAACAAATCTCCATCGCTGTTCTTTATTAAAGGCGATGAAGGTTTAAACGTGAATGATAAATCAAAAGAGTTCTCTGAATAAATCTCTGATGTAAATACACTGAAGATTAAACTTGAGAATAAGAAAATTGCAGCTTTCCCCATTAAAATATCTCACTTTTTAGTTTCATAATTTTGACTAAATACTTTTAAATATAGATTTCCAACTTACATTTAATGGATATTTCCATACGAATATACACTTAAAAAGAAATTGATTAAACATCATCCGGAAAGCTAAAATGCTTTGACTTCACCTTTACATCCCCAGAAATGCAAGTCAAGATTTTTCCAGCGGTTCCCGCTGAGAATTTTCTCGAAAGGATAGGAAATTCAATGGATATTCTGGTCTTCCCCCGGGGGCAAGGCTCCAATATCCATTGCCTTAAACCACGTTATAACTGACAATGTCATAGGAAGCGTCAAACTCAACAGGCTCAGTCGGCCAACCAATACCGCGAAGAATATACCGAAGAGCGTTCCAATTTTGGTTTTTGGCAAAGAGAAAGCTCCCGCGATTAAGCGATCAAAAACGGCCCCATATTATAATATTGGGTCATTTTAATCGCTTAATCGCGGGGCTTTCTCAAAGCCAAAAATCCAAAATTTGAGCGCTCTTCGGTATACCACTACATTCACTAAAGTCGGGTAAAAAAGTAAATATGGATTTTCCGCACAATAAACTCAATCTTAAAAATTAAAATTTTTCTTTATTGAAATAATGTTATTAGTTTTGTTACATCCATGATATATACCGAAGAGCGTTCAAAATTTGGTTTTTGGCAAAGAGAAAGCTCCCGCGATTAAGCGATCAAAAACGGCCCCATACTATAATATTGGTTCGTTTTTGATCGCTTAATCGAGGGGCTTTCCCAAAGCCAAAAATCCAAAATTTGAACGCTCTTCGGTATAGCACACATATATTAGGAGTTCATTATGTTTGACCCCAGAGGTGGCAGAAGCAGTAGAGGCGGTGGTAGCGGAATCAGCGGCCGCCTAATCGTCGCGATTATTATCGCACTTGTGGCCTGGTTTATGTTTGCGACTAACACCGAAGTCAATCCGGTTACGGGAGAAAAACAGCATGTTTCCTATTCCCCCGATCAAGAAGTTCAGTTAGGCTTAAAATCCGCACCTGAAATGGCTCGTCAGATGGGAGGTGAGCTTTCAAATTCCGATCCGAGAACCCGCGCAGTCCAAAAAATGGGAAATTTTATCGTATCAAAAATTGATATAAAAAAAAGTCCATGGAAATTTCAATTTCATTTACTTGCGGACGACAAAAGCGTAAATGCATTTGCTTTGCCTGGGGGACAAATTTTTATCACCCTCGGCCTTTTAAATAAACTTAAAACAGAAGCTGAATTAGCGGGCGTTTTAAGTCATGAAATGGGGCATGTCATCCAAAGACATTCATCACAACAAATGGCTAAAACACAGCTTGGGCAATCTCTTGTCATTGCCGTTGGGACTGCAGCGAGCGACTCTGCTAATCCTAACAATTCTGCGGCCATGATTGCAGCGATGGTGAACCAAATGACGCAACTAAGTTACAGTCGGTCAGATGAATCTGAGGCTGATGCTTGGGCTATAAGACTTATGTCACAAGCTGGTTTTAAGCCTCAGGCAATGATCGAAGTGATGCAGATCTTAAAACC
>JACDDG010000020.1 GCA_013817115.1 Parachlamydiaceae bacterium
GGCCTACACTATGGGCTAGACATATACCGCTTCCTCTGGAGCTCCGGACAGTGCTTACTGTTGGGATGCCTAGATTTTTGGCGCATAGAATATTTGGACAAAATTTGCTTCAAAATCCTGCACTTTTTAATTCTACACCCTACTCTGTGGGTATAATTTAATTACAGAACAGCCAGCGTTTGCATGTTTTGCACCAGAAAATTTAATTGCTTTTATGACTATTTTAGAAGATTATTGTCCTTGAGCTTGATAATCCAACGGGAAAAAAATTTAAAAAAAATGAGAAACATCCCATGATTGACTTATATTCATTTTGCCAATGTGGAAGCGGCAAGAAACTCAAATTTTGCTGTAATCAAAAGCTAAAAAATATTGACTCTAAGGCTGTAATGCCAGATTTAGCTAAATTTCCCATTTATGATTGTTTCATTATCGAAACCTGGGAATTTAGTGGGCTAAGTACTGTAAATGTCGTTCGGAAAGTTGCAACAGATTTCTATGTATGTGTCAGTTACCTAGTCGACTTTTGGTGTTTGGGGCTTAAAGACGCTTCATTAATGAGGAAACTTTCAAAAAAAGATCTCACTCGCATGCTTGGATTCTCAGAAGAAAAAATGGTGAGTATTCCTTATCAAGAAGCTCGCAACCTAATTCTAGGGGCTATTGACTTTGCTAAAACAGTTGATATTAATCCTGGAGTTCAATGGGAGGGCATCCTATATTCATTTATAGAATCAGATCAAGCATATACGCAAAAAAATTGTTTTGGTAAAGACGGAGTTCCTTGTTATATGAGCGGTCCCCGTGACCATGAAAAGTACAATGTGGAAGAAATTTGCCGTAAAGTTAAACGAAAAAACGGAGAGTGTATAATTGTCATTAAAGGTTGACATTTTGTTAAGGGTGGTTTTTTTGTCAGGATATTCATGATTGGAAGGATGATGACGAACGATATTCTTTCCTATCCTTCCAATCATGAATTATCCTGCTCATCCTTCCCATCGTGAGTATCCTGACAAAAAAATCCACATGACTGAAGTGCTACAGTTTCGCTATGTTCTAGGAATGATAGTTCCCTGCTCGCTGCGATTAAACGAAAACCTCTATAGTTTAGTAAATGCTAAATACAACAACGGCGTTACATAAAGCGTCAATACCTGAGCAAACAAAAGCCCCCCAACATAACCAGACCAAGTCCCCGCCGCGTAAACACACCCCCCCCTTTTTTAAGACTGCCAAAAATTTCGTGCTTCGCGCACTCTTTTTTTGGCAATCGAACAGAGATCTGAATATAATCAATACTGAACTGCTTTTCTCCATAAAACAGAACAGTCCACATCAAGCTAAATTCAGTTCCTGCAAATAATATGCACTCATTTTTTTGGCCAAACAGTCTCAGGTTAATCAATCCTGAGGCCCTCAAAAACCCCAAAGGTCAAACGCCAAAGTACCTCTAACAAAGACCAATTATCCAATGCTTTTTTTTCTTTATTTTCTATGCAACTCCTGACCAATGGCCGGAACTTCCGCAGGGCCGCTACGCCAACGTCGTCGTCGTAGGCACTGATGACTAAAACGAGGCCAGACGGGCCGAAGCCCCCAACATCCACGGGACAGCCCTCATGCACGTCTAAAGAACGCGTGAAAACCACCGGTTCATCGCTAAATAAGCGCTCCCCTGATCTAACGTGCTGCGTTAGAATGCTAACTACAGCTTCTAATGCAGTCGGAATTTCGCAGTTGACGTTAGCATTTTGAGATAGCACAGCAACCATCTTTTGTTGCGTTTCATAGTTTTTGTCTTTGCTTCCGTTCAATACATCCTTTGACATAAGCGCCCAATAAGATTTATCATTCGGCGGCGTTTGATCAAGAACATTTTGAACTGCATATTCATAACCTATAGTCGAATCAAAATATTTTCTATTAAGCTCTCCAAAACTTTTTAAAGATACACGTGGAATCAAGGTTAGGGTGTGGCTATTTCTTAAGCATCTGGTAGGATCAAGATGATCGGGCCTATTTAAGATCTCGATAATATCTCGAGGGAGCAAAGGCTCATTACCGATATCCAGATCATAAAATTTAAGCCACTCCTCTTTGCCGAAAGCAATTCCTTTAACTAATTTCCTTCTTGCTTCATTTTGACTAGAAATACATTATTCATCTCTTTGCTGACGCTTAATAAAATTTTAGAAGTGTCAAAATCCGCATACTTGGTAATTTCTCGAACAACTTCCATAGGAAAAAACTCTGAGAAAATAGATGTAACAGTTAGATCTAGCTCATTTGTTACTGATTCTTCGAAAAAATAACTCCATAAATTTGAAAGTTGGTTTCCTAAAGCATTTATCTGCATACTACGGCCTTGGTTAAATAAATATTAATTCTAGGGCAAAAAAAACAAACTCCTCGCCATTAATTATATTAATAATAACATATTATTACATCAACGTCAATAAATAAAAGCAAATAAAAAATAAAGGCAATTCTGTTAAAGCAATTTTATTTTGTTTTTATACATGAAATATTCTTATTTATTCCATTTATTTTAAATAAACTTCCCAAGTTAACTATCCTTCCTAATCCTTTCCTATCCTTTCCTATTCTCCTATCCTGACAAAAAAATCCACCCATTACGCAGTGTCAACTTATATTTAAAAAAAGATTGAATTAAAAACATGATTTGCCTGACTGAAGTGCTACAGTTTTACTATGTTCTAGGAATGATAGTTTCCTGCTCTCTGCGATTAAACGAAAACGAAAACCTCTTGCCTAATTTAGTAAATGCTAAATATAACAACGGTGTCACATAAAGCGTCAATATCTGAGCAAACAAAAGCCCCCCAACAATAACCATACCAAGTCCCCTCCTCATTTCTGCTCCTTCGCCAAAACCAATTGCAATCGGTACTGCGCCCATAATTGCAGCCACTGTTGTCATCATGATAGGACGGAAACGCACCTTACACCCTTCGATGATTGCCTCTTCCGGTTCAAGACCGCTTTTTTGTGCCTCTAATGCATAGTCAACCATCATGATACCGTTTTTCTTGACAATGCCGATAAGTAACAAAAATCCGACAGTACTGAAGATTGAAAGAGGTTCATTGAAAAGGGATAATGTCAACACACCTCCAAGCGCTGCAAAAGGCAAAGAGGAAAGTATGGTCAAAGGATGTATAAAACTTTCATACAATATGCCTAGAACTATATACATGACTATCGCAGCAGCCAACAGCAAAAACAGTGTATTGTTAATCGTAGAGGCTACTGCTTTGGCTGAACTACCCAGAGCTGCGGTTACTCCGCTTGGCATCGATTCAGCAGCCACTTTTTCAGCTAGCTCAAGTCCTTGCTGAGCTGAAACACCTTCCTGCAAGCCAAAACGCAATACAACTGAAGGCAACTGGTCTCGTTGTGTCAATCGCGGAGCCCCAAGCTGTTCCTGCCAAGTAGCTAAAGCCTTCAAAGGCACCAATGAACCTTCCCTAGAAGTTAGATACAGCTTGTCCAAGGCTTTTGGAGATGAACGGTATTCCGACTGCAATTCTAAATAGATTTTCTGCTGCTGAACTCCTTTTTGAATGGAAGCTACAGGACTTTTTGAGTATGCGTATTGGAGGAGTCGCTGTATATCTTCTTTGCCAATGCCTAGTAAATGCGCATATTCGGTATTAATATTGATGGATAACTCAGGGGAATCATTCTTTAACGGAGATTGAACTCCGACAAATTCAGGGTGTTTCTTAAGCGCTTCAACTAACTGTTCCACTCCTGCGTTGACCTCTTCGAAATCGTGACCCTTAACAATGAATTTATACTGTCCACCACTAAAATCAAGTTCGATATTGATTAGCTGAAATCCCTGTATAAAAGTCTGTATTCCGGCGACACTATCAAAGGCTTTTTGTAGATCAGTCATGACAATTGCTTGTGGACGCCTTTCAGCCAAAGGATTTAAACGAATTAAAAATAATATATTGTCGTCCATATTGATATCTAAAATATCATAGATGTCCGGAATATCTTTAACCAGCCCCTCAAGTTTTAGCTGAAAGCCTTTAATTTCTTCAGCAGTAATACCTGATGGCAAAACGATATATGAAATCACAAATCCTCGGTCTTCTGCGGGAATAAGCTGGACAGGTAAGCGCATGAATAGAGGAACAGTAGCAGTGATACAGAGGACAGCCATAAACAATATTTTTTTAGAGTGACACACACAAAACCTAAGACTTTTCCCGTAAAGGTCAACGAACCAAGCGTTAACTGCTGTAACTTTTGCTTGAACTATAGTTTGCTTAGGGCTGTGATTGGGCAGAAAACGACTACAAAGCATGGGTGTAAGTGTCAAAGAAATAAAACCTGAGATCAAAATGGAGATCGCTAGTGTTACGCTAAATTCCCTAAAGAGCCGTCCATTCATTCCTTCCATGAATAACAATGGAATAAAGACAGCAACTAGAGATAAAGTCATAGACAAAACGGTAAAGCTTATTTGCTTTGAGCCATCCATACTAGCTTCATAGCGGCCCTTTCCAAGCTCTTGATGACGCACAATATTTTCAAGCACAACAATGGCATCATCGACCACAAAGCCTACTGAAAGGGTCAATGCTAACAGAGAAAGCAAATCAAGGCTAAAATCGAAAAGGTACATAGCTGCAAAAGTTCCTAAAAGGGACAGCGGCAGCGCAGCACTAGGGATAAGAGCTTCAGATAATCTTCCAAGACTTAAATAGATAACGATAATGACTAACAAAAAGGCAAAAAGAAGTGACCATTCGACGTCAAGAATGGATTCTTGGATCCAAATTGCTTTGTTAAACCATATTTTAAGATGCATCGCCGGCGGCAATTGCTTCTGCAAAGTTTCCACAACATTTTCTACAGTCTTTGCTATCGCAACAGTATTGCCGTCATTAATCTTTTGAATACCTATAATGATCGTTCGAGTGCGTTTTTCAGAAGTTACGAGAAAATATTCTTGTTCATTAGCAGATTTTTCAGTCACCTCTCCGATATCCCGCAAGCGTACATCCGTCTGACCAATGTGCAAAGACTCGAGATCCTTTGCATGTTGAATAGTAGCAGGAATTTCAATCGAGAATTTTTTATTGCTTGTTTGAATCGAACCTAAGGGTCTTTGAGCAGTATGTTTTCTGACTGTGTCTATAACTTGATTAAATGCGATCTTTCTAGCAGCCATTAATTCCGGATTCAAATGTAGCCAAATTGAACCTGTGGCGCCGAATATTTGAGCTTCAGCGATCCCCTCGATGCGACTTAATTTTGGAATGATGTGTGCATCAGCATAGTTCCGCAATTCAGCTTCATTCCCATTATCCGAAGTCAAAAGAAGATACATAATCGACTCTTGATTACCCTCTTGACGGCTATATGCTGGTAGTGGATCTACTTCAGAAGGAAGTCCTCCTTCTGCACGATTAAGAGCACTTTGCACATCTCGAACTGCCGCTTCCATATCCTTAGATAAATCAAAGTCTAGAGTGATGTTGCTCTGACCTGAAGAGCTTGTCGATGTCATCCCTTGCACACCTTTAACATGCGCGAGTTCTTTTTCAAGAGGAATTGTCACCTGATTCAACACGCTCTCCGGATTTGCTCCAACATAGCCTGCAGTAATTTGAATTCGCGGGCGTTCAATCTCAGGCACAGAGCTTACTGGCAAATGATTGAAAGAGATCCAGCCAGCAATGATAATGGCAATCATGACAAATGTGGTCATGACTGGACGTAGAATAAATGGGGCAGAGAGATTCATTGTTGTACTTCCACTTTGCAGCCTGGTGAAAGGCGTCCGTGACCGGAAGTTACGACGAGCTCATCAGGAGATAATCCTTCACGAACGACTACATCCTCCCCTTCTTCCTCACCTAAAATTAACTGGCGCATCTCCAAATTATTTTCTCCAGAAACGACATATACGTAAGGTCCCTGTTGACTATACTTTACAGCTTTTTGTGAAATAAGCGAGACTTGGGGTAGGGTCGAAATAGGAACACGCACGCCAACTCTTTGACCGGAAGAAAAAATATTCTCTTTATTTTGAAGTTCTCCGCGCACACAAACCAATCCAGTATTGAGATCAAAAGCACTATCAATAAATGTAATTAGGCCGGAAGTTTTACATTCTTTACTGCAAAGTAATTGAACTTCAAGAGGAAGAATTTTATCTTTCGGTAATTTTGCAAATTCTCTTTCGGTCAAAGTAAAATTAACAATAAGAGGATCATTCCTCGATAATGTTGCTAGAGGGGTGGATTGCTCTCTGGAAACTAAAGTACCCGGATGAATATTCAGACGACCTAAACGCCCACCCGTCGGAGCAAATAAAGTACATCGCTCAAAATCTAGATTGACGGCATCAAGCCTTGCTCGATCAATGGACAGGGCAGCATGGGCTTTTGCAACTTGCATTTCTATCTCATCCCACTCAGTTTGAGCCATCAGATCTTTTTGTGCGAGACTTTGAAATCGCTTATGTGTTTTAATAGCAGCATCGTAAGCGGCTTGGTCTATTTCAATCTGTGCTTTCGCTTCGTTAACTTTGATTTTAAAAACTTTATCATCAATGCGAATTAAAGGCGTTCCGGCCTTCACTTCATTTCCTTCTCGGACTAAGACCTCTTCAACTACCCCGCTAATCTGAGGACGGATTTCTACAAAAAAAGAAGGTTCTAAAGCCCCTACAGAATCAATATATTGCGATACATCCCTTACAGATGGGTGAACAGCTATTACAGGAATAGTCGGAATGTCGATTTTTATTGGAGCTGATGATTCACAGGCTGAAAACGTAATACAAAGAGCTAAAAAGGCTGCTACTGATTTATGCATCGTCCCTCCATTGATGGGTTTAATGAACCGGTGACAAAAGCAAGATTTGCTATGGCCGTCAAGTATCTTGCATGAATTTCGCTATAACGAACGCGAGCATGAACAATCTGTCGAAGAGCAATTGAGACTTCTGCAATGCGTTCTTTGCCGGCATTATATTTTTCCAGGGTCGCATCATAGGCCGCTTGGGCATTATCTAGATTTTCTTTAGCAA
This sequence comes from Parachlamydiaceae bacterium, assembly GCA_013817115.1. Classification (GTDB taxonomy): domain Bacteria; phylum Chlamydiota; class Chlamydiia; order Chlamydiales; family Parachlamydiaceae; genus JACCRY01. The sequence continues at coordinate 7,079 of JACDDG010000020.1, forward strand.
ATTTTAGCATTTCTCTAGTTGCTTCAACACTATTGCTTTGAGTCAATACCTCAAGAGCTATCTCTAGCTCTAACTGAGCCAATTCTTCTTCAGATATCTTAATATCTGCATAAGCCATACGCTTTTGATAAACATCCTCGAATCCGGTAAAAATCGGCACTTCCAAATTTAAACTAACCCGGTAATGTGCACCCTTCGATCTTTTATCACTTAAAGCTTTTTCAGCACCCCCACGACTATTCAATGTGATTTTAGGACGATATTTTGCATCAACTTTCTTTTTGTTTGCCATCGCTACCGCAACCTCGGCTCGCTGAGCCATGAGATCTCTGCGCTGTTCTTTTGAAAGATGAATAAGAGCTAAAAGTGATTTTTGTGGAACGTCTAAAGCATCTATAGGAGCAAGTTGAAGTACTGCATCGACATCTAAACCTAATGTCGTAGCTAATTTTGCGTTTTGAATTCTTAGCTCTGAGCGGTGCTGTATCACATCAATTTGTATTTGAGCTAATGAGGCCTTACTGCTATAGACATCGGAGATGGGTTTTAAGCCAGCCTGATTAAGTTTTGTTGCCGAATCAAGCATTTTCTTAGCATCTTCTAGTGAAAGTAGGTAAGCTTCTAGAGTATCTTGAGCATAGAGTGTCGCATAACTTTTTTCAAAAACCTGAGCCATCACCTTTTGGAGGGTCCATTCAGTTTGCCAGCCAGCTGCACCTAAAGCAAGTAACGTAGCTTCAACGTTAGCGGCACGCTCTCCGAAGTCTGCCACTAGAAATTGCATCACAACATCAGCTGTCAAAATGGTATAATTAACATCCGGTCCATTTGTAAATCTAAAATCTCTTCCATGTGCAATATTGGCATCAAGGGAAAATTTAGGGTAAAAAGCGCTTCGGGCATTTCCCACAGCAGCCGAAGCACGCTGGGCCTGCCACCACATCAAGCTAGTTTCGGGATTGTTTTCCAAGGCTATCGCAAGCAGCTCTCCGATTGCCAAAGGGCGGTCGGGTGGAACTGTAGCTGCTTGGAGAGTTGAAGCATAAGATAGCAAACAAAATGCCAACTTCCAAACATTTGAATGTAGTATTGAGATTGATTTAGATTTCATAGTACTTATGATGACAGATCAAGACATATATATCAACCACAAAAAAAACACGTCATGTAGTATGAAAATAATAACAAAAAAATATGTAATCACACATTTGATCTAATAATATTACTAAAAAAAGTAATGTTACTATTTCGCAGTGTTTGGAGGCTTTATCGCGCCCCTACCGGCGCACACACTTTGTCATGATTTGGGCCCCGGGGCTCGAATCATGACAAAATGTGCGCCCCGGTAAGGGTGCGAAAAAAGCCTCCAAAATCGGTAAAATGATGCAAAGTGTCCACTTGTTGCTTGATGCATCACAACAAGATGCAATTGTATCTTTAACATCCATTTTGGGTTTAAAAATTTTCTAAACAAGCATTATCTTGCTTTGGGTTAGTAAAAAAGCTATACTTCAATGAAAAATCAAGGATTTTTAATGAACACCTTTACCATTCTGGCTTTCTTCTTTTACTTTACGATTCTTCTTTTTATAGGCTTAGCCTCTTACAAAAAGCAAAAATCATCTGCTGATTTTATTGTTGGAAACCGCTCTTTAAATTTTTGGGTAATTGCACTTTCTGCGCATGCTAGTGACATGAGTTCATGGTTATTCATGGCCTTTCCTGCTGCACTTTACATTCGTGGACTCTCCCAAATATGGATGGCAGTTGGACTCCTACTTGGCATGTGGTTGACATGGCAATTTGTGGCTAAAAAACTGCGCACATCTACTGAAAATTACGACAGCTACACGCTCCCATCCTTCTTTTCAAAACGGTTTAATGATAAATCAGGCACGATCCGCACTGTAACAGCATTTATGTCTGTGATTTTTTTAACCAGCTATCTTTCAGCGGGTTTAATGGGCATGGGATTGCTTCTTGAATCAATTTTCGGCATTGACTATTACCTAGGATTAACAATTTCATTGACCGTGGTTTTAATCTACACTTTTGTCGGAGGCTTTACAACAGTCGCCTGGACAGATCTTTTCCAAGCTCTTTTCCTACTAATAGTCCTTTTGGTAGTTCCTTATTTTGCCTTTATTACTCTTCCTAATGGTTTTGAGTCTATCAAAACTGACGCGATGGTTAAAAACATTGGCTTGTCATTTTTTGATTTCTCAGCAGATGGATCTATACTTACAGTAATATTTTTAGTTTTTGGTTGGGGTCTAGGCTATTTTGGTCAACCACATATCGTAACCAAATTCATGGGAATTAAAAATACAGAAGAACTCACAAAATCAAAATATGTAGGAATGACTTGGATGGTCGTAACCCTTGGAGCCGCAGCTTTTGTGGGCTCAGTGGGAATTTCGTATTTCCCGGAAACTTTAGATAAACCCGAATTGGTTTTTGTTGAGATGGTGAAAAGCCTTTTTCACCCTTTCTTAGCGGGCGTTTTTCTCTGTGGAATCATTTCAGCAACAATGTCAACGATGGATTCACAAATTTTAGTTGCTGCGTCTGTTCTCAGCGAAGATTTTTACATGCAATTTAAAAAAGGCAAGATCTCGGATCGCCATCATCTGACTATTACTAGGCTATCAGTGGTGCTGGTCTCGGTAGCTTCCCTTTTAATCTCGTTCAATAAGAGTTCGACCATCATGGATTCTGTTTATTATGCATGGACTGGTTTGGGCTGCTCATTTGGCCCATTAATGCTCATGTCGCTTTATTTTAAGAAAGCTAACAAGTATGGGGCTATTGCAGGAATAATTGTGGGTGGAACGTTTGCGGGTCTTTGGCATTATATCAACCCATATGTCTCAGAAATCACTATTCCGGCGATGATCCCCGGCTTTGTTCTGAGCTCATTGGCAATTTATTTGACATCGATTCTCACACAGGAAAATGATTTGCTTGCTAAGCAAATGTGAATTCAAGGCAAAGCCAAAAGACAAAGAAAGGCAAGAGAATATTTTGCCTTTCTTTGTCTTTTGGCTTTGCCTTGATTGGAAGCTCGGTCAAATAATAGCCACTTTAGGTTGCACCTTATGTAACTTTTCAACCATTGTTTAAATTCACCCTTTTAAGTGAAAAATTCGAAACCTCGCTTAACATATTTTTGGATACGTTCTGTACTTTGTAAACAATGTAAATTTCTTGGAATTCGTTTATGCAAAATACTTCCCCACATTTTGATAGGTAAGAAAAAATTATATGTCTTCTTATCGTCTTTATCAAAATCAACTTCATATAGAACGTGGGCAGGATAATCTAAAATTTTATCTAAAAAATTTGTAAATGAAGGATTGTCAAATTTTTCAAAAAAAACCAGTTGGATTTTTTTGTTAAATCATTATGTTGAAAAGTTAAAACTTGATAAATATTCTTGTGAAATCTTTCTTCCCTTTCTGTGTTCTCCTGGTCTAAACCTTTTGTCCAACTTTTGGTAAGAGTAGTTAGACCAAGCTGTGACGCATATTCATACGTATCCATTTCAGTATAGACCATGATATCAATATCATCATTTTCCCATGTCATGTCAGCAGAAGCAAGTTTCAGCGCTGCACTACCACCCACCTTGTAGTCTCCAAGACTGCTATCTTTCATCAATTTTAATTGGCGATAGACTTGTGTTGGAAAAAGATCATTGTTTATCTTTGTTTTACATTCATCATATTTGGGAATAGGAGCAAGAGCAATATAATATTCCTTAATTGATAATATTATATCTACTGGTATTTGACTAATCATATAATCTTGGAAATATTTAAATTCCACACTATTCGTTTGGTATAAAAACAATGGTTTTGAATTAATATTCACAAAAAAATCCTTTTTTAAAATTTGAAAAAATGTAGCTTTGTAAAAATATACCACAGCCTTAGTACCTTTACTATACATTATGTATTATTTTAAAACAAAGTAAAAAAGTTGTCATCTCCATCAACTGAATTTGAATGATAAAATTGTTACCTAAAGCGTGGCGAAAAACAGAGTGTTAATTTACCTCCCCAGAGGTTAATAACACTAACATTACTCTAAATATATTTTTTTAATAATTAACCAAAAATGTGCTTTCTCAGGATAACTTATCAATAGGATCATGTGGTCTGAGGATGCGGATTTGGCCAAAACTTAAAACTTAGGAGTGCTTTACTTCCCATCTTCCGCACATACAACTCTCTTTAGAAAAGCTTCCTGGCTACTGATCCTTAAAAATGATTTCGTCTAGCTTCCCCTGCTTCTCAGCAATCGAAAGCAATTGTTCTAGCTTTTTAAAGTACAGCTTATTAATTCTTTTCTCAATGCTCTTCCACTTGACTGTTTCATGATCTTTAATTAATCTGATATCCGCATACAATTCCGCATAAATAGTTGGAGTTGCTTTAATCGAATTATCCATAACCGGAATCAAAAAGTCAGAAATAAGAATTCTTGAAACAACCTTTCTTAACCGAATTTTTTCAGATTCATAAGGGAGATAAGAATATCCGGACTTATAAAGTCGGGCTCCAGCAGCATTTAGAGAGACGATCGATTTATTTAAATAATTAACTTTGGTGTTATCTTTCAAATTATGTGGATCATCAAATCTGAAGTCATAGCCGTAAATTGTGAAATACCACCCACTACCAACTGCAATATGTTGCAAGGCCAATTTTTCATTACGTGTTAGATATGGTGAATTAGCATGAGCTAAAGAAGCTATGTAAGTGTTATAATCGATAACTTGAAAGCTAAATTTTGGTAAATTTGCATTTCCAGTAATTATTTTAGAATCTACATCAGCATGTTCAAAGATAGTTTTTATAGGACTATCCACTACTATTAACATATCAATATCATCAGCATCATTCATATTATAAAGATAACTTCCATAAACTGAAATATGTTGAACTTTACCAGCAATATTCATTTTATTCTTCATATATGATTCTATTTGAGCAATATAAGCTGAAATGGAATGAGCTCGCTCAAACATTTCTTTCTTATTTATAGGATTTAAATAAAGTGTATGGACCATACGATCAAATCTTTTTTGCGCATCTTTTTTAAACTCTTTGTCGATTATATCTTTATCATCTATAGAGTGATATAGACTCTCATTTTTAAATATATAAGACCACGAAGGCATGGGAAGTTTTTTAGAAGATTTTTTTGAGACCTCAAGTAATTCTTTGACTACTGGACTTGCAGATTTTACTGCAGCATCCATTTCGATTTGAGATGTAGAAAAAAGACAAAGCAACAGAAAGGTTACACTTTTTTTCATTTTCGGCCTATTTTAAAAAATCTATGATAGATCACCCAATTATTTTTTGCAAACAACACAAAACTTATAATAGCACAAAAATGAAAGTTCAGCAAACTAAAAATGAAAATTGTTTTTACGCATTTTTTCTATTTTTCAAATTTTATAAATCATTTTAAATTTGAAGGGAAGGTTAGTAGTATGTTGAATTTGATTTTCATTTTTACTCCCCTTCAGCATATCATGACTCAATCAATTTAAAAAAAACATCATTCTTTTACTTTGTCTTTTCTAGAAGCCTATGGTCTACATTGCGTGAGAATGCTGAAAAATCTAAAATTGGATGATCAATGCTCTCAAAAAATATTTCAACAAGTCACAAGGAAAAAATAAATGAACATGAACATTAATTCTTTACCCGACGCCCTGGTTGATCAATTCATGAGCTTATTACAAAGTAAAGATACAGAAAATGGCAGGGAATCACTAGAGAATTATCAAATTGAAGGCTGGGGATCAATTAATGTAACAATGCAACGAATTTTTGATCTTGCCCTTCAGAAAGAGTTTAAAGAATTCGCCCAAAACAGACCCTCGACTTGTAGCGGCAAAATGTACGTAAATAAAGTAATCGTAGAAGCGCCTGAAAATGTAGAGATGCTAAGTTTTATCAAAGAGCATTTTAATCCCAAACAAAACATGATTTTTGGAGCTCCTCGAAGACAATTTGATGAAGTTACTATTAATGGTATTGAAATTTAAAATTAGATCTTTTCTAACACCGGGTTTGCCTCGTTGGGGCTGCAACCGAATGTCATTAAGTTAAGAAAAAACAGGCCTAAGATCAATCTAAGGTTAGAAATGCCTTCCAGCCTGCAGGGCTGACTTATAAAAGCCTAGGGCATCGCCCCACTCGCATCAAGCAAAGATTAGGCGTATCCCATTCAAGGAGTGCTAACAATTGAGGCTACGCACTTAGGACGCTTTCTGGCGCCCCTACCGGGGCGCACGTGTTGAGATG
>JACDDG010000371.1 GCA_013817115.1 Parachlamydiaceae bacterium
ATTTATAAGGTCCGGATTATGCCGAATTGCATTTTTGCACAAAAGACCCTAAGCTGACCTGTAGACAAATTTGAAAAAAAGTTATCGGCATAATAATTCATTCGGCATAATAGCCCATAGCAAGCGTTAGCGCAGCTATGGATATAGTGTAGGTGGTATTGTTCCCCGGGAGGGAAACCTCTTTTTTTATGCACCCATTTTTTTAACAACAAATCATTGTGGAATTTTTTTACAATTTAAATAAATTTTCATGGCAAAAAGGATATGCAGCCTTTTCTGTTGGACGAGTAAATTTACAGCAAGTTATCAATTTCATTAATGATTTCTTTTCCTATAAGGGAATAATTATCCTTTATGGTTTTTTAAAGATTTTAGCCCCCCTTTCTCTGCATTTGCGTCTAGGATAGATTAATAAACCCTCGTTTGTAATTTTAAAGGCGAGATTGGTGCTTTCTTTAAATCCAAGTTGTCGATAACTGCTTTAGGAATTTGCAGTCCAAATGAATTTCCTATATGGATTAAGTGAGCCATCATTTACCTCTATGCTTTAATTTTACTAATATTTTCTATTAAATTTAATGTTTCGAATGCTCTAGTACACCATGTCAATAAAATTCCCCCCGAATAATCAATAGAAACTTTTAGTATACGAGATTAACCACATACAACATTGCATATTTCTGCAGTTTCAAGTAAAATAAAGTGGCGGTTCACCTTATCAATATTAAAAGAGGGACAATGGAAACTGTATATGTTGGCTTCGGAGGAAATATTGGGGATGCGGCCGCGACGATTACTAAAGCAGCATTAGCTATTCAGGCTCTCCATTTTGTTGAAGATTTCGAAATTTCTAACTACTACCTCACGAGTCCTGTCAGCTCAATCCCGCAAGATAATTATGTCAATGCAGTATGTCGTTTTAAAACTTCGCTTGAACCTACTGCGCTTTTTGCTGAACTAGAGCTCATTTCAGCAACTTTAGGTAAGATTCAAAAAGTTAAAGAAGCTCCTAGGATTATTGATTTAGATTTACTCTTTTTTGGCGAAAGATTATTTAATGACGGTGATTTACAAGTACCACACTCACAGTGGAGTAATCGCCTTTTTGTGCTAGTACCGCTGCTTGATCTCATAGAGGAGATCGTGGTGCCGACCCCAGAGGGTCTTATTAAGGTTAATCTCACAGAATATGTGCAGAATTTTACAAATATTCATCATGAGAAAATTGTCGTTTTGAATGAAAATTATCGAGGTATAACTACAAATGCAAAATCAGCAACGTCGCGTTCCGGTTAAAAACTTTTTTATTGGCGGAGGGGCTCCGCTGGCTGTCATGTCGGGTCCTTGTGTCATCGAAGATGAAGAGCATGCTTTACGTGCTGCTGAATCATTGAAAGCCATCTTTGAAGAGGTTCAGATTCCATTCATTTATAAATCTAGCTATGACAAAGCGAATCGCTCTTCTTTGCATGGATTTCGAGGGCCTGGTTTGGATGAAGGTTTGCGCATCCTTGAGCGCATAAAACGTGAATTTGATTTGCCCATAGTTACGGATGTGCATTCTCCGGAAGAAGCCATAAGCGCCGGACAGGTGTGTGATATTCTGCAAATTCCTGCTTTTCTATGTCGCCAAACAGATATAATTGTCGCTGCGGCTTCTACTAAAGCTGTAGTATCAGTTAAAAAAGGGCAGTTTATGGCTCCATGGGATATGGAAAACGTTGTACACAAAGTCCAGCAATCCGGAAATCAGCATGTGATCCTCACAGATCGTGGTGTAACATTTGGCTATAATAATCTGGTTAGTGACATGCGTGCCATTCCTATCATGCAAAGATTTGGCGTACCCGTTTGTTTTGATGCTACCCACTCTGTTCAACTTCCCGGTGGTCAAGGAACAAGTTCCGGAGGACAGCGAGAATTTATCGAAATTTTAGCTAAAGCTGCTATTGCTGCAGGTGCGGATTGTTTGTTTATGGAATCGCATCCCAATCCTTCCCTCGCTAAAAGCGATAGAGATTCAGTTATTTCTTTTGAAGCATTGCCTGCTTTATTGCGAAAACTCAAGCGTCTTTATGAAGTGATTCATGAATAAAGAAACGTCACCACGAAAAAAATCGACTTATTTTCTTTTCATCGCGATGATTTCGATCCTAAGTATAGTCTTATTGATTTTCGGAATGGGATATCACACGTTTCACAGTTCCCAAGACGACTTTACCCTTTATCATAGTTTGATGGCTGAAGCTAATCCTATTCTTAACCATCAAACTGAAAAACCTTCTTACACTGCTACACAGCAACAACATCAAGTGCGCAAAGATGTATACTTCTCAAAAGGTCTTGAGCGCTTGCATTTTCTTTTAGTTTCTCGCAATGCGAATGTGATTTTTGATCACAAATCGGGCAAGACAGATTTAAAAGAAGAGCTTTCAGACGTGAATTTCTTTGCGCAGCAGGAACTTTTTTATGCAGATTCTGTTACTGGAAATTATCTACAAAAAAATGATCCACAAGCATCCCCGTGGCAGAAGATTTACCATGGTTCTGCTGATAAAGCCTTTTTTTCTTACAAGGATTGGACTTTTAAAGCTGATAAAACACGTGTCGTAGAGTACGATATTCCTGGACATGAAATTTTTGTCGAAACTGAAGAAAGGCCATTTTCTCAGCTGTTAATGAGCCTTGAGGCTCAAAAGTCCTCGTACGATGGTAAAGAGCTTTCGCTAGAAGATAAAGTTCGTCTAGAACACCCTTTAGGCTCCATGTTTGCAGAGAAAGTTGTTATTTCACCGTCTTTAAAAAGTAAAGCTCTTTTCGAATCCGTAGTGCTAGAAAAAGATGTGATTCTCTCTCTTAAAGAACAAGGGTCCCTTTTTTGCCAAAAAGCTCTATTCGATTATAGTTGCATGAAAGGCGAATTTTATGGAAATAATGCTGAAAATCCATTTGTTCTATATTCTAGCCAGAGTCCAGCCGGGCGCCCACCGTTTGTATTCAAAAGTCGTTCCATGGACTTATTGCTTGCTAAAGATCCTGTGGAAACCAAGAAATTATGTCTTACAACCCTTACTGGACTGGGAGAAGTCAATCTAGATTATTGTGGGGAACTTTTCTTTACAGCTGACCGAGCGGTCTACAAT
>JACDDG010000372.1 GCA_013817115.1 Parachlamydiaceae bacterium
GAAATTGTTGGCTCTGGATTCATTCCAGAAGAGTATCATGGAGACAACACAAATGGAACTAAAAAATTAAAAATTTTCAGATGCCAATGGCGAAGGAGGGGGTATCTGAACTGTTACAAAAATGATTTATTAATATTATTAATTTTAAAATTAAGTGTTGCCATATTTTATCGCATAACGTTATAGTCTTTTTTTTCTGCAACAAAAGGTCATGCGATGTAAGGAATATTTAGCTATGTCTACGATGGCTTAGGAAGACGTGTTGCAAAAGTTCATGGCAATAAAATGACATGTTTTATGTGGCAAGAGCAGCATGAAAATGGGTGCGATTTCAAAAGATGGCGTAATCAAAGAGCTGCAGGTTTTAGATCCATTTAATCGTGCAGTAGCTTTTGAGTTACAAGGCAAATTATATGTTCCAAGTCATGATGCTCTAGGGCACGTAAGAGCACTTTTGGATAACTCAGGAAAATGCATAACGACTTATCGCTATAGTGCATTTGGTGAAGAGCAGATTCAAGGAAATATTCTTTCGCCTTGGCGTTATTCCGGAAAGCGCATTGATCCTGAAACGGGTTTTGTTTATTTTGGCGCGCGGTACTATGATAGTAAAACACTATGCTGGCTAACACCGGACCCACTTGAAGATGTTGATGGGCCAAATCTTTATTTGTATGTGTTAAATAATCCGATGAAATATTCTGATCACGATGGGCATTTCGCTTTTCTTTTTGCAATTCCTATGATTTTTGAAGTTTTTACCATCTCGTGGGGTGCTTATGGGGTTGTCGCTTCATATATAACAGCTGAGGCGGTAATAGGAACTGTTATTGGGGCCGCTGCTGGAGTCGCGTTATATCAGGGTGCACAAAACTTAGATCAGGTTGCGAATGGGCAAAGCAGCACAGCATCCAATGATAAGAAGAAAAAAAATAGGGATCCTAAATATCCCGGATCGGAATCTGATTTAGAAAAAAATCCTGAATGGAGCGAAACTTCACATCCTGATCAACGAAATGCGGGATATCGTGAATTCACTAACGGGAAAACAGGGGAAAAAGTTAGATTTGATAAAGGAGAGCCGAACAAGACCGGACATAGATCTGAAGATCACTATCATCGGTTTAATCCTAACTCAAGAAACGATCATGATAGATATTTAGATGTCAATGGCAATCCCACCGGAAAAAATACTGATGCATCTCACCTTTACCCACCAATTTAAAAATTAAGAAAATAAAAGGAAGCACATGAATTTAAAAAAATATGAAGATTATTTCCACGACGGTGGGATCAATAACATTAAACAGAATGATGAAAATATTGAATTTTTTATGGAAAGTTGTGAAATTCTCCCAGAATGGAAAGAAGTTGATATTAAGTTATCGAAGTGTAATACGATTACGGGAAAATTAATTTTATCAGGAATAAAAAAAATTATTATTGACGACAAGCCTGTAGACAAAATTATCCAGATATATGATGATGCAGGAATTTTAGATTTTGATATTTATGAGGATCATGTCAGATTTTTACTTGAATGGTTTAATAATTTTCCCAAAGAACAAATTTCGAAATGGGAGTGTATAATTATTTTCGCGAGTCATGTGGAATGGGAAAATATTCCTGATTTATTGGATAACAAATAGTGCTTTATAGGGAATTTACAGTCTCTTTTAAATTTAACATGGGCAGCTATGGGTCTGTCTTTTTTCGTGTAAAATAATTTTAAGGAGAAGTTAGTTTTGGCCTTTCTTAAATTATGTATAAAAAAACAAAGCCGTGTTTGTCCTTCAGTATGCCCTTAGGAAGGATTATGAGTTAATGCAAATAATTCTTTTTTTATGGATGGCACGTCATCTTGCTGACCCAATACCTGATGACGAAAATTCTGAAATGAAACAAGACAACGAGCAGAGCTAGAAAAAATATGAGCATGACTGATTGCTCTGGGAGATGTTTATTGAGATAGCCTTAGATCTCATTAACAAAATTTATGCAGATAACAAAGATGCTGCTGTTATCTCCGGTGTAATTTCCTGCTCAAATGTGGAAGACTGATCGGATGTCGGAGGTCCTAAACCAAGATCTGACATGGTTGCCTCATAATTCCACGGTAGCCATAACGAGGGATTATTTTTGGCTTGGTCTGCGTGCGTCTGAATCGCAATGAGATAATGGTAGGGATTGATTTTATTTAATTGGCATGTTTCAATGACACTGAGAAGAATGTCTCCCAATGTGCCCCAAACTCCGTCTTAAAAAACAATCCATTTTTCCGATTCAGCACTGCGCGTTTCATCAATCTCTCATCAGCGTTATTATCAATAGGCACTCCAGGCTTGCGTACAAACAGGGTAAACTCCTCCCAATGATTAAACATGTAATTGATCGCTTTACCAAGGTTGCTGTTAGGCTCTGTTTTCTTATCATCAATAAGTCCCTTAGAGTAGTTTTTAAGATTCTCCAACACCGGAGTACTCAATGTTTTATGCATTTCAAAAGTCTGAGCCTCGTTTAATCCTTGCTCCTTGGCTTCACGCTCATGACGGAACAACATATTCAAAAAAGCGATGATGGGCAAAACGTAGATAGGCCAAATCTCGGCAATTTCAAAAAACTTCCTTCGTAAATGAGCGAGGCAATTACTTTCATCTGTTTCGTTCCGCTCAGGATTGTTATTGTTGGAGGCATCGCACATTTGCGTTGGGATCGCCATCCCTTTGGGTCTGCAATCAAGAACATCATCGAGGTTCTCACCTTCGTGTGAGCGTAAAACCTCTAAAATTTCTTTAGTGTAAGATGAAGGACCATCATCGAAAGTTAAAGCAACCACTTTCTCTGTGGTATCTACTCGATGAACACATTTCCCGAAGAGTTGGGGAGAGCGATGACTTTTAAGCCACAGAAATAAGCCATAAGAAGTCCCAATCAATGTCAAAATAAGGGAAACCCAAATAACCTGTCTTTTCATGCCCTCTTCCATTTTTTTGAGTTAATCATAAAGAGAATCATGAAGCTTTTCCATAAGAAAATTTATTGGGATAAAGAGAAGCAGTGGTATCACTTACCATTTATTGTTAATGTGAGGAAAAATTTCATGAAAACTTTTTTTGGCATCATCTATAATGCTTTCATC
>JACDDG010000021.1 GCA_013817115.1 Parachlamydiaceae bacterium
TGTAATTTCTACAATTCGGCCAACAAGTATTGTACCTGGTGTATGTTGGGGGGTCTCTGGTGTCACTACGGACTCTTTAAGTCCTAAAAGCTTTTTAAAGTCCTGAGCATCTTGCTCCTGGAAGGATACATCATCAATGATGTTGCTCTCTGTCCAGCTGTGTTGAGGGTTTCTAGGCATGTTAAGGGAATCTCCTGTTTCATTCTTAGTCAGTGTAATCTAGACGTAATAAAATAGCAATACTTATGATTGGAGATTGAGAAAAGGTTTCATGCATGTCCTGCTCTTTTTGTATTGAAGTTTTTTATGCTCAATTTAACTTTACTTCTTTGATTTTTGCTGGTATTCTCTAATCACTGCATTAATATTTTGGTGGCATTTCCGCGCCCTACTATAGCCCTTTTCATATGACTTCGTATCAAAAATATCAAAATTGCAGCAGATTTTGCGGCAGATTGCGGTCGCAGAAAACGTGACATACATGATTGTAGGCGCGTTTTCTGCGACCGCAAGATGTCGTAAAAGATGCGCAATTTTGATACGAAGCCATATGAAAAGGACTATAGCTCTCTATGACCCACGCCTTTTCAGGAGAGAACTGCCCTAAAGTCCCAATGGGGACGGCCCTGTCTTTAGCCCATCATAGTTAGCGCCGGTAGATGCAAACTATGTGAACGCTATAATTATATCGTTGAGTCCCAATGGGGACAGCCCTGTTTGTATTCCTAGATTAATACCATTTGGATTTGTGGGAAAAACCAAACAGGGCCATCCCTATCGGGACTCAACAATATAATATAGCGTTCCCATAGTTTGCACCTACCGGCGCTACAATTGAAAAGTGTTACCTATGTCTATGAACTAAATGTTACCTATGTGACCGATCGAACCACACTGTGGGCTAAAGACAGGGCTGTCCCCATTGGGACTTTAGGGCAGTTCTCTCCTAAATGCGGGCCATAGGGCGCGAGAATGCCTCTAAAAAAGCAGCCACAATTTTAAGCAAATTGGAGTTAATTTTAATAAATGGAAAAATTTATTCTCAGCGATACCCATTCAGAATTTTTTGAAAATGCGATTGTGTGCTCAGGTGGGTATTGTACATTTAAAGGGAAGCTTCTTTTATTGAAACGACACTCTCAAAAACTTTTTGGTAACTTGTGGGGAGTTCCAGGCGGAAAACTTGAGCCTGGAGAGACTCCAGAAGATGGTCTTATTCGCGAGGTCTATGAAGAGGCAGGCTTTATGGTCGATAGAACTCTCATTGAACCCATTCATACGCTTTACATTCATTCCACTGGAATTTTGTCACACCGGGTTATTTATCATATGTTCTATTGCCCTTTGCTAGAGTTACCGGAACTGAATGTTCATCTCGATGAACATTCAGAGGCACAATGGGTTACACCTGCCGAAGGGCTGGAGCTAGAGCTTGTTACTGCAGGCGGGATAGAAGCGATACAAATATACCGAGATTTTTTAATACGCCGCAATGCTTCATAGCACGTTTGGGTAGATTATAGAGCGAAAGTATACTTGTCATTTGAATACTCATTTAAATAATTTTTTTGTGTTTCTAAAAATTTATTAATTGCGTTCTGTTGAGAAGTTTCAAGTCTTGCTTTTCTAGTTTCATTTTTAGTTTCAATTGTTTCAAGCCAGTTCTTCGTGGGGATAATGCAGGATTTAAGATTTCGTTGTAATAATGAGTAATGAGGGGGTATTGAGTTACTAAAAGTGCAATATTTAAAAAATGCACAACTTCCAATTGCGATTGAAATTAGTGCATGAACGGGTGCATTATTGGCAATAAATAATACGGCAAGCCCCATGCCGATAGCAAAAATTGCTCCTGCAAGATTCCGTATTACTTTATCAACATCGAAGTATTGAAGAAAAAATTGTCTAAAGCGTTGTCTAAAGGAGTTCTCAACTTTTAGCTTTTCGATATTTACTGCATAACGATGTAAGTCATAAAATTCAGGGGGAATAGTATCGTAACATTTTAAATTCGTTAAAGCTTTCATTAAAATTCTGTCCGAAATTCCTCGAGAGTAACCATCTAAGGAATTACCCTCTCCCACAGCGGAAGTAAGGATGCCTCTTTCGTTTATAAAGTTATTCCTTTCGCTGGCTAATTCATTTATAATATTCATAAGTCTCCTTTGGCTTTTTATATAATAAATTAACATATTTGCCCCTAGGTGTCAATGGCGAAATTGTTGGCAAAATTGTTAAGAAAAATTGTTGTTTGTCATAAAAACTACACCACAAATTTAATTTTTTTCTAATTTAATGCTTTACTATATTTAAATATTTTGATATTTTTAATTAGTTATCAGCTTCTCTGATTCTCTGAAGTATATGTGTCCTAATCTACAAAAGGTATGGAAAATTTACAATGTTCATTCCTAAATTAATGTCGCTTAACCGACTTCTTATCTCATTATTATTGCTGAAAGGCGTGCTTTTAGGCATTTTGATCTATTCCGGAGCTATTGGTTTAGGACCTGATGAAGCTCAGTATTGGACATGGAGTCAACAACTTGATATTGGGTACTATAGTAAGCCTCCTGGAATTGCGTGGCAGATAGCCTTAGGGACAGCTTTATTTGGCAATAGCGAATTTGGGGTGCGCTTTTTTTCTTTAGTGATTGGATTTTTGCTTCCCCTGGCCGTTTATGGATTGGCACGTTCTTGCCGTTTGCAGCCACTAACCTCTTTTTGGGCTGCTATTGTAATGGCATTTTCTCCTCTCGGAATAATGGCATCGGTTTTGGCCATCACGGATGGGGGCAACGTTTTATTTTGGACATTAGCAATGATGTTTGTGTGCCGATCTTTAGAAAGTGGAAAACCGATGCCTTATTATATTATTGGGGTACTTATTCTTTTTGGCAGCCTCTTCAAATGGCCCATGTATCTTTTTTGGATTGTAATCATTGCTTATGAAATTTGGGAAAGACGCTCGTTTTCGTGGAATTTATTTGGTGGAATTCTATTATCACTTTTAGGATTGTTGCCGGCTTTTATTTGGAACATACAACGTGATTTCCCCACTTTTAGGCATGTATTTTCGACTATGTACGGTAAGGAAACAATTGACGTTGGTACTACGACATTAATAAAAGGAAATTTCCTTGAATTTGTAGGGGCTCAAAGTTTGTTGTTTTCACCTATATTATTTGTCTGCTTAATCCTTGCCTTTGTGGCGCTTTTTAAGGCTCGGCATTCGCTTTCACTTTCATTGAAATTTTGCGCAGCCTCAACTTTTGTGGTTCTTCTTGTCTACGCGATTTATTCCTGTTTTAAGAAAATGCAGGGCAACTGGTGTGACTTTGTGTATCCGTCAGCGTGCGTTTTGATTGCATGGTATGCCTGTGAAAGCAGCAAAAAAGCTTTTGTTTGGTTGAAGGCTGGAGTCGTTTCTGCTGTTGCCATAGTTGTGATCTTATTTATGTTTCCACAGCCTTTCAAGCATAATTTGGGTTGGACCACTTTGCGCGGCACTTTAGCAGATTTAGGCTATGAACCAGCTAAGCAGTTTCTTTTTAGCGATAAATATCAGATGAGCAGTCTCTTGAGTTTTTATGGTCCAGCGCAAAAACGCGCTTATTTTTTGAATTTGCATGGGATGCGTAATAACCAGTTCTCCTATTGGCCAGGGATGGAAATTGAGCAAATGGGAAAGGAAGGATTGTTTGTTGCGGAACGTAGTGGTTCTCATGAAGATAATCACCTTTTTGTTGCGAATTACGAAAAAGCTCTTGTTCCCTATTTTGCTGAAGTGCAATTTTTAGGGGAGTTTCCGTTGGTAAATTGGCGTGGCAAGTCGTTAAAGAATGCCTACATCTTTAGCTGTATTGGTTATACGGGAGAGGTTCCTGGCGGTGTAACGACTTACTAATGTAAGTTGTCGTTCCTTAAACCCGTCGGCGGCGAGCAGCTTACTGTCTATGGGCCTAAAGAACGAGCCCCTGGAGAAATCTCAAGTGAATAATACTCTGTTGACTCTGGGAGCCTTTTCTTCGCTCAAAGATGTTCCAGAGGAGGGGGTTTGCCTGTTAACAGGCATGGTACTGTAAGAAGAACTTTTAACAGGGCTTTTATATGGGCTTGCATTTTTTTGAATATAGTAACTAGGGCTATATAACTTTTCAGGAGGCACTGCTTTTTGCAATTTTTCGATCTCGGATCTCAGCCTGCGGTTTTTCTTTTTCTGTCTACCATAAATTTTCTTTATAGAATCATAATCGATTATTAAATCACTTATGTTATTGTTTAGATGAGTAATGCTCTGTTGCTGGCAAATAACCTTATCTTGCAGATCGTAAATTGTGTTACGCATATGGTTCATTAGGGCTTTTTCAGATTCGCTTTTTATTTCAAATTTTTGAAGTTCATTTCCCCAGGTGGACTCTTCTATAAGCAAATCCGCATTCCTTAATAGATCGTCGATAATTTTTTCTTGTTTTTCGTAAAGGGCTTTCCTTTTTTTGGGTTGTAATGCGATCCTTCTTATTTTTTTATGATTAATGTTATTAATTTCTTTGCTTTCAATTTGAATAGAATCTTGAAGTTTTTTTTCAAGCCCTCTTATTATAAATTCTTGAACCCTAATTACTTCGGAAAATCTGTCATTTTTAGGAGAATTTTCTTCGAGATTGTATTTTCGGAAGTGTGTTAGGGCAGCTATGGGATTGATCAATCCTTTTATGTAGCAAATTCCTGACTCTATAAGAAATATTATAGGCTTAAAAATAAGGTTAGCTAAACCATCAATAATAAGTGTTATTGGCACCAATGTTATGCTGATTGTTTTAGAAATTAGATATCCGAAAAATTTTTTAGGAAAAGAAGCTGAGGGCAATTGAGTTTGTTCATGATAGGCTGCGCTTACCTCTAAAAGTTTCATTGTAAGGCTTGGCAATGTATAGGGTGATGCTTGTGATGCATTGTTAATCATGATTAATTTCCTCTTGAGATATTCATTAGTGTTAGGCTTGCATTTCTTGTGTGTCAAAATTTATCACATTGTTAAATTTAAAACAACACATCCAATATGCTAAGCTCAATTACTCCATTATTTCTTTGCTTTTTGTGTGCTATGCGATATAACGACGCATATACCGAAGAGCTTTGAGGTTTTGGCTTTTGGCTTTGAGAAATCCTCGGGATTCAGCGATCAAAATGACCCAATATTATAATATGGGATCATTTTTGATCGCTTAATCGCGTGAGCTTTCTCTTTGCCAAAAACCAAAATTTTGAACGCTCTTCGGTATATAGCACCAAGGAGATTAAGATATGTCTATTCGTGTAGATGAGCTTTTTTCCAATTTTTGCGAACTCTACGAGGAGCTCGATAGATTTTGCGGTTTAAATAGTGTTGAGAGAGAACAACTCTGTTTTCACACAGTTGTAAGACTTTTTGCAGAATTTTCAGAAAATTTATCACGTATTAGTGAATTGAAAGAAAATGATTGGGGGGCTTTAAGGATCATGGCGGGGAGAATTCGGAATTTATCAGAAATTGAATGCAAAAATTATGAAAAATCATGGCTGAATTATTCTAAAGGAATTATATCGTGTTTTCAAAATTTTTGGGTTTTTGGAATCTTTGAAAATTCCGGAACACTTGGAATGACCCAAGCAGATGATCTTCTCTATATAACAGAAAGGTTATATGCAGAGCTTTCCATCCAGAAAGCTGTACGTAAGCTTTGAATAGGGCTACGGAGAATGAAAGCATGCTAATATAAATGTTAGAAGCATACGACCCCAAGCCACGTTTGATGCTAATATTCTGATCGAGGATTTCTCTATACAATTCCCCAAATCTAATGAAACATTTCCGTCATTTTCTCAAGGCTTACTGTATCTCCCGTAACTATCAAAACGTCATTTGCTTTAATCTCTGTCTTGGCGTCGATTGAAGTTATCGTAACGTTATTTCTTTTGATCGCGATAATTGTTGCTCCGTAATTTGCTCTCAATTGAAGTTCTTCCAATGTTTTTTCTAGAAAATCGCACTTATCACTCACAAAGAACGACTCAATTTTCAAACTCGGCATGCCAAATTTTAAGTCATAAAGCGTCGCGCCATGTTTATAAATGAGCTTTAAATTGCTATATGAGGTCATTCTAATGTCATGGGCAATTTTTTCAATGTGTTCACCAGGAATTTGATAAAGGTTTAAAACTTTTGTAAAGATTTCAACAGAGGATCCAAGTTCATCAGGAATGACATCGTTGGCTCCAAGATCATATAAAGGATGTATTTGTTTAAAATAGTGCGTTCTGATAATTACGTAAATATTAGGATTTAGACGCTTTAAAACTTCCACAATGCGGCTTGATGCATTAAAATCGTTGATGACAATTGCTGCAACCGTCGCGTTTTCAATGTCTACATGGCGTAGAACCAACTCATGCGTGGCATCACCAAAATGAATAGGTTCTCCCTTTTCTTTTTCCAATTTTACAGTTTCCGGATTCATTTCTAATATGATGTACGGAATGCCCGCTTGTTTTGCTGAAAGAGCTAAATTTTTTCCGCTTAATCCATAACCAATAATAATAATATGGTTTTTCATTTTTGCTTTAGCTTCCTCTTGTCGTGGGCTAAGTCCAGTTTTTAGTTTTTCAGGGAAGGGAAGTCTGAGAATTTGTTTCGCAATTTTACCACTAGAAGCTATTAACGAGGGTGTAAGTCCCATCGTCAAAAGAGAAATTGCGAGGAATAGCTGATAGCGATATTCATCAGTCAATCCGAAGTCCGCCCCATTTTTAGCCAGAACAAAAGAAAATTCTCCAATTTGGCTTAGGCTTAATCCGGTTAAAACTGCTGTTCGTAATGGCATCCCTAAAATAATAGCTGAGATTCCTGCTATACCTGTTTTTAGTAAAAGTACCGCTCCGGTCATAAGCAAAATCATAAAGGGTTGAGCCAAAACAAAACCTATATCCAAAAGCATTCCAATAGAGACAAAGAAAAAGCTTGTGAAAACGTCTTGAAAAGGCAAGATATCGCTAATTGCTTCATGGCGATATTCTGATTCAGAGATGATAAGCCCTGCCAAAAAGGCCCCTAATGAAAGCGAAAGTCCAATACTTGATGTCAGCCAAGCTACAGAAAAGCAAATTGTTAATACGGTTAGTAAGAATAATTCACGTCTTCGCGTTTTTGCTATCTGGTATAGAATCTTTGGGACAATTTTGGTTGCTGCGAATAAAGCTATAGCTAAGACGATGATCCCGATAAAAGCTGTGCTGATAAAATTAGGGCCTATCGTGCTTCCTCCAGTACCTAAAAATGGGGTGACTAGCATCATTGGAATGGCAACGATATCTTGGAAAATAAGTATTCCAACTGCAAGTCTTCCATGAGGGGTCTCACTCTCAGATTTCTCATCAAGAACTCGTAAAGTGATTGCCGTACTGCTAAGTGATATAAGAAATCCTAGAAATAGACTTTCTCCCCAAGGTCTTCCAATGAGCGTTCCAATTAGGAAACCTGCTAATACTGTGATGGCTACTTGAAATGTACCTCCAATAAGAAAATAACGGCGGTATTCTAAAATTTTTTTAAGTGAAAACTCCATTCCAACCGTGAACAAAAGTAGTACTATTCCTATTGTAGCTAGAATATCAACGTCATTAACAGCTTGAATAAATCCAAGCCCATGGGGTCCAATAAAGACACCGGTAAGCAAAAATCCAACGATAGGGGGGATTTTCATGCGATGGCAGGCAAGAATGACAGCGATCGACAAGCTGAAAATAATCATAACTTCGCGAAGTAAAGGAATTTCCATGTGAATGCTCTTGTTAGAGTGGTCATAAAGCCTTGGCCGACTAAAAGTCAGAATGTCGAAGGTTGTAACAATTGTCAATCTTTTATTTTGCGGTTATGTTAAACAGATAAATTGCTGGAGTTTGGACATAACCTTACATAGAAGTCTGCTCCGTTCTATATACTAGTGCTCTGCAACGTCAGAAGCAACATAAAGGGTAAATAATAGTCTTTTGAGATTGTATTTCTTCTCCGCAACTGCTATTCTATGCCCATGCGTGAATACCCCCAAAAACTCAATCCTCCTAGAACCGTTATTCATAAAAGAAGAGAACGGCGGAAGAAGCTTGTTCATTCAGCTTCATGGGGTGTTTTCATTCGATCAATGATCATTGTATTCGAATTGTTTGGAGTTTGGCTATTTGCTAGTTCAGCTTTATTGATGGATGCTCTTGCTTCGATTGTCGATGTGATTTCTAGTTTGCTTCTGATCGTATTCATAAGATTAGCTGATCGGCCACCAGACAATAACCACCCCTTTGGTCATGGTCGTTATGAACCTCTAGTAGGATTACAACTAGGCCTGTTGCTTTTGGTTGTTGGTTTTGGAATGCTAGTGCAGCAACTTTTTAAATTTTACGAAGCCTCCTCGACGACAGTTGACATCTTGATGGATTCTCGAGCGTGGATTTTTCCGGTTGTAGCGGTGGTTTTATTAGAGATATGCTATCAAGTTATTAGTAGAGCTGCAAATAAACAGAATAGTCCAGCAATGAAAGCTGATGCTTTTCACTACCGTATTGATGCGATAACAAGTCTTTTTGCTGCAATTGCACTTGTATGCGCTGCTATGATCCCTAGCTGGAGTCATGTTATTGACCATTTAGGAGCTTTGCTTATTGCTCTATTAATGATTGTCCTCGGAGCTTACGCTTCACGTGAAAATGTGCATCAGCTGTTGGACCATACTCCGGATGCCAGCTTCTTTGCTAAGGTAAGAAGGGCTGCGATGCGTGCAGAGGGTGTTCTAGGAACTGAAAAACTTGGAATTCAACTTTATGGGCCAGATGCTCATGTTGATATAGACGTTGAGGTAGATCCTACCCTTACAGTAGTTGTAGCCCATGAAATCAGTCAGAAAGTTCGTGTTGAAATTCAAAAAGAATGGCCTGCAGTTCGTGATGTCATTGTTCACATTGAACCATATTATCCAAATGATCATTAGTTTGTCAGGAGAAAAATTTTATGACTTATTGGCTTGTAAGTCTTTTAGATCGAGTATTTGCAGTGTGTGGCGCTTTAATTTGTGTTCAAGCTCCTATGTACATCCAGCAGTACGGCCATCAGCTTTCAGGACGCGTGGCTGAACTTAAGTTGCAAGTTAAGGGAATGTTGAATGCTGCTGCAGAAGGCAGCAAAACCTTGCCCCAGTATATTAATCGTTTTTTGGAGAGCGGGGATTCTGATTTCATGCGTCAAGGTAAATTGATGCTTTCATCAGCGGAGAGATACGACGAGCTATCAGGAGCGCTGAGTTCATTAAATCAATCTTCAGTAGTTTCAAGACCTTTTATATTTTTGCGAGATCTTAATTGGGATATTGCAACTACGACTTTTAGCGATTTTCAGCCGGGAATTTCGTTTACTGTGGAGGGAATTGCTTATGGGCTGGTGGGTGTATGTCTTGGTTATGGTTTGTTTTATTTGCTGAGTAAAGTCGTGAGAGGATTTTGTGGGCTTTTTAAACGTTCCAATAAAACAATTAATTACACATAGGTTTGAAGTCGAGCTGTCGCCAAGCTTCATAAATAACAATTCCGGCAGTAGTCGCTAAATTTAAGCAGCGAGCATCTTGCTGCATAGGCAGAGTGAGACATTGATCAGCATATTTTTTTACCAAGGAAGCCGGTAGCCCTACAGTTTCAGAGCCAAAGATCAACCAATCATTCGAATTATAGGCGACATCGCTGTAACGCTTTGTGGCTTTGCTGGAGAACAAATAAATATTTGCGGGTGCAGTTTGCAAATAAGCCTCTAAGTTGTCAATAAAACTGAGTTCAACTCCTTCCCAATAATCCAAACCCGCACGCTTTAGCCATCGATCTGTCACGCTAAAACCGAGGGGCGTTACCAAGCCTAACGAGGCTCCGGTTACGCTGCAAGTACGCACAATGTTTCCTGTATTTTGAGGAATTTGTGGTTGATAAAGAATAATATGCATGAGTGATAGTGTTAAGTTGGATTTATGTAATCAAAGAAAATTTTTTTTGGAAAAAAAAGTGTGCGACTAAAACAAAAATGTACCATTTTGTAAAAAATGCAAAATGGTACATTTCTTGAACTAAGGATCAATTAGTACTTTGATTTAAGATCATCGTCATCATTGTCATCTTCATCATTATCATCATCTTCATCATCATTGTCATCTTCATCATCATCTTCGTCATCTTCATCGAAGTAATTATTGCTTCCTTTGTCGCGCATTTTATCTTTATCATCGCCTGCAAGCGCTAAAGGAGAAAAATCATCTTCATCTTCATCAGATCCAGAATCGCTGATTTCAGCAGTATTTGCTTTCACAACTTCAATTTCAAAAATTAACAATGAATTAGGTGGAAGATGACCTGTCATTCCATAACCCAGTTCAGGATGAATAATTAGACGACGTTTTTCGCCTTCTTTCATACCTGCAATACCGAGGCTAAACCCTGGAATTGTTTGGTCTAATGGAATTGAAACTGGACCAGTTTCATCTGAACTACCAAATACAGTCCCGTCGATAAATTGGCCCGAATAAGTGATTTGCGGTGTAGCATGAGTTCCCACAACTTCGCCATTTCCCTCTTTCACAACTTGGTAATACAATTTGCCAGGCTGAACTTCAATCATTCCAGAATTTTTTGAATTCTTTTGAATGTACTCATTTGCAGCTTTTAGATTTTCGCTTGAAGTCTTTTCAATGGCATTCTTTTGTACCATAAGCATCATTTTCTCGTATTCCTTATCGGACATCGGGGCAACTTTTCCGTCAGATCCATCGCGAATCCCTTTGATAACTCCGTCAAGATCAAAATCCATCCCAGGACTCTTTAGATGACGACCAATAAAATGTCCGAAAGCCTCTGAAACTTTTTTCATGTCAAGAGCGGCATCTTTGGCTGCGTCTTTCAAATTCGCGCCCATTTTGTCTAACGTAGAAGGAGTACCTTCTTGTGTAGTGACTGAAGGAGAGGCAGGCGGCGAAATAGTAGCACTCTTTGTGCTAGGGATAGCATCAGCAGCATAAAGAGCTGCAGAACCTAAAACTGCAGCCACTGCTGCAAAAGCTAGTTTACGTTTTTTTGTAAGCATCTTTGTGAATCCTCGGTTAAGATATGATGTTGTCAGTCTATAGCAACTCCCAAAATTATGTCTATGAAAATTCTCATTTTTAAAAGGCAAAGTTTTTAGGTGTTCTTAGCGCTCTTTTTTTGGTCTTTAAACACATTTTCAAAACAATGTATGAGAACATTTTTAATCCGGTTATAATATATTTTTCTAAATTTAAAAGGGATTTTTCAACTTCGTTATTGACTGTTTAAACGTGCAAATGCTATAATTGAGAATTAGTCCGTTTTTTTAATATGATTTTTATAGAAAGCAAAGGATTTTAATATGGCTATAAATATTTATAAGCCTGCAGTTTTAACTTCAACGTTAATAAATTGTGGTAATGAGAACAAAGAGCCTTTCGACCTGTCGGGTAAAGCCATGAAATCAATCATGAAATCTTTGCCTCCTTCTGGCACAGAAAAGGCACAAAAAAAAGCTTATGAATCTGGATATAAAGCATCAATTGTTTTATTTCTCGGAGCTTTTTACCAAAAATTTAGCCAGGTATTAGCATTAATTTTTTTAATAATTTTTAGTAAGCAAATTGAAAAACAATTTTCTGTGATTAAGCATGGGGAAGGTCCACAGACAGAACGTTTGCTTAAAGATTTTGATTCCTCAACAACTGAAATAGATGCCCATTTAGATTGGACTATGATTTATTCAAATGTCTATGTGGATATTCCCTGAAACGAATTTAGGCAATTTTATTTAGATCAATTTAAAGAATTTCCTAATCTTCAATTAAGTCGTGAAGAATTGGATGACGTGCTTGCTGAATATTCTAGGCATTTTGAAAATTTGGAATTGAATATTGGTTGGAAATCAAAAATACTAGAAAGTTTACGTTCAATTGAGGATCGCCTCCAATCAGGTCAATTTTGTGGGGAAAATGCGGCTCAAGTAAAACGTGTTGTAAATGATATGATCATATTCAATTCATTAACTCCTGTTAAAATTACCCACATTGGGCCCAATGAGATGCAGCGCGAATCTATAGAAATCACCTCCTTGAAATATATGGGAGAGGTGCTGGCGCGTATGGCGAAATTAGTCAAAGGTGATCTTAAGCAGTGTAGTAAATTTAGCCATTTAGATCCTGAAATCTACGCAAACGCATCCATACCGGAAAAAATGGAAGCTCTAAATTTATCCAATTTAGATGAGACAACTCGAGAGTTTTTGAAAATAATAAGAACTGAAGCTGAAAGATTGCTAGATCAAATTAGAAGTCGGTTAATGGAATGTAAATTAGAATTACATCCCGATAAGACTAAAATCGTGTATTGCAAAGACGACAAAAGAAATGGAGAATATCAAAATACAAAATTTGATTTTCTAGGCTACACCTTTAAAATGAGGGATGCCAAAAGTAAGAAGGGAAACCTTTTTCGTTCTTTTCTTCCAGCAATAAGCGATAAAGCAGTCCAGAAAATAAAAGAGAAAATAAAGGAATGGAAAATTCATTCGAGAACGGAAAGGGCATTGTCCGAGACAGCGAACATATGCAATTCAACGATCAGAGGATGGAAGACCTATTACGGAAAATTCTACAAATCAGCATTAGACGAAGTTTTAAAATGTATAGATAAGAGACTAGGAAGATGGGCAAGTAAGAAATATAACAAATTTAAAAGCAGCAACAAGAAAGCAACAAAATGGATTCTGTCAATTAAATTAAGAGACAAGAACTATTTGCACATTGGTGATGTATTTAAATAATCACGGTTGAACAATAAGAGCCGTATGAAGCGAGAGTTTCACGTACGGTTCTGTGAGAGCCTCTGGGGGTAGTTCCCGGGGGCTACTCGACAACATGCTTTTAACTCAATTTTTTTTTGAAAAATATGGTGGTAAAAACATACCTAGAATTTAAGGATTTCTATTTGCATGAGCCCTTTTATGCCGTCCTTATAGGCCTTTCGAGGCATTTTTAAGTCCCAGGCCTCCATGTCTCGCATGCGCTCGCAACTCCGACCTGGGCTGTAATAATAGAGGTAGGAATGGCTTTCACCACCCCTCCCTCCGAACCGCACGGGCGGTACTAGCGCATACGGCTCTCCGGTCGATTGTTTC
>JACDDG010000373.1 GCA_013817115.1 Parachlamydiaceae bacterium
GAGATATTTTAACTGGTTCGATGAAAGTGATATGAACCGGGAAAATCAAAGCGATGAAAGGGTTAATTGGCTCATAGATATGCTGGGATCAGCGACAGGATAACGAGAAATCATAAAGTCGAGTTATTTTAAAAGAACCAATTTTATCGACAAGTGTGTTCCTCGCAAATTCGCTCCATGTCCTAGAAAGAGTTGCTACCAGCTTAAATTCATTCAGCGAAAAATTATAAAAAAAGATTTCTGAAATAATATCTTTATCAAGAATTGGATTATAGGATGTTATGATAGTACAGTTTTCTGATTGTTTAGCGTCATTTTCTCTAGAATCGATTGTTCTTTTTTTGCTAGCTAATGTAGAACTTTCAATCATTTTTTAGTGCTCCCCCTTGAGATATGTATTTAGAAAAGTGTTGATGATCCCACTTCTATACCGAAGTGCGTTCAAATTTTGGATTTTTGGCTTTGAGAAAGCCCCGGGATTAAGCGATCAAAATCGACCCAATATTATAATATGGGGACGTTTTTGATCGCTTAATCCCGGGAGCTTTCTCTTTGCCAAAAACCAAAATTTGAACGCACTTCGGTATAACAGCATGGTCCTCAAAAGTTTTCAGTCCTTCGATTGTAGTTCCTCCCGGAGAAGTGACTTGCCATTTAAGTTCGGCCGGATGTTTTTCGCTGCTCTCAAGAAGCGCTGCACTACCTTTTATCATTTGACACGCAATCGCCTGAGCTTCTGTAGCAGGAAATCCCATGGCGATCCCTGATTCAACAATTGCTTCGATCATTGCGAAGATAAAGGCGGGTCCAGATCCTGCTAAAGCAGTAAAAGCATCGATTTTATTCTCATTTAGCCAAAGTAATTTGCCTAAAGGTGCAAAAAGCGTACTGAGTTGATCTTTCGTGTAAAAAGGCTCTCTTTCTTGTGAGCAAAATGCGATCATTCCCTCTCCGCATAGTAGCGGAGTATTTGGCATCATGCGTACAATTTGAGAAATAGGGAAGAACTCTTTTAGCTGAAGCAGCGTGATGCTTGTCAGCAGACTTATTAAAGTATGCTTATCCTTCAGGAATTCCTGAATGCTTGGTGCGCTTTGTTTTAGATTTTGAGGTTTGATAGCCAAGATGACAATATCTGCTTTCTCTAAAGCCTCTTCAAGAGATGTGGTGGTAGTGCCAAAGGCATTATTTACTAATTTTGTTGCTTTTTCGGGGTTGTGGTCATAGAGGATGATTTGGTGATGGCTGGAAAGCCTCTCAGCAATGGCTGATCCCATATTTGCGCATCCGATGATGGCAATTTTTTGGGGATTTTGAGTGCTAAAAGGTTGTGCGCTTTTGTTAATTGGTTGGTTCATAATGTTCTTTAGGCTGTGAGCAATTTGTCATTTTAAATTAATGTAAAGTGAGTCTAATCAATAAAAAAATAATAGTCTATAGCTTTTATTTTTTTTTATAATCTTGTGAATTTTTAACGAGCACGCGAAAATGCGTAGAAGGAAAAAGGTCAGTTTTGATTTGACACCCACTATTGGGAAATTAACAAATCAAAGTTTTGTTATAAAATTACTTAGACCATAAGGTTATTTTTTTATTAGGGGAAGCAACGGCTAGTATTTTGCCCGAGATTGCTGTTAGTGTCCAATCGATATTATGTTGACTTGGTTCTTCAATGCACGTCAATCGTTGCCTATGTTTGAATGTATGAGAGTTCCACAAATCAATTTTTCCTTCTCCGGCAATACTTATTATCTCTGAACCGAAGCAACAAATCTTTGCTCCCTTAGCAGTGCTTTCGAAGAGCTTGTTTGCCTGCGTTGAAAGAAGTTTTCGGCAGCTTGATATAGAATTATTTTCATCCATAATCGAAAACGTCTTCGTTTCAGGATCGATATTCCATTCAAAATTGAACTCTTCTTCTATCTTTAAGGTTTCCAAATTCCATGTTTGAATCCATTCTTTCCCTTTAAAATCGTTAGAAGCGCAGATCAGGGTGTTGGCTTTGACAGTGATCCATTTTAGATTATCACTGTTCTTCAAATTTTCAGATTTCGCTGTGGCAAAGTTGTAAATTTGAATGTTTCCATTCCATGACCCACAAATTAACTTATCGTCTCCTTCGGCATAGGGCAAAATGAAAAATTCATCCATTTCCTCAGCAGTATTCGGTTTAAATTTAGCTTTAAGTTCTTTGGAAAACAAGTTCCAAACATAAATAACACCGTGAGCACTTGTCGCTATCAAAATCTCATTACATACTTGAATATTTGTAGAAAAACTATCGTTGGGGATCGTAAATTCGCGATAGATCGTATTTTTATTTAAATCCCAGGCTTTTATTAAACCGTCGGTAGCACCGCTGATCAAAAAATGATCTTGCAATTTTATATCTTTGATCATTCCCTTATGCCCAGAAAGAGTGTCACAATCGCCGGTGTATAAATTCCAAATTTTTATATCTCCAAATAAATAACCACAGATGAGCTTGTCACCTTCTATTTTCATAAAAGTCAGCTCATCAGTGTTCATTTGTTCTCCAAATTCCGTATCAATCGTATATGAATCATTTCGGCAAGAATAATAATAGCCCCAAGGGTCGCGATTAATTTCTTCCAGAGCTTTATTTGAGGGAGATGATTGATAGAAAAATTCAGTTAAACAAAATTTGACCCAGGATGGACATTCTTGTGTATGGCGTCTAAAGGTCTTACTGACTATTCCAGTTACTGCTAGATCGGAGGGAGATAAATTTCTAAATATAACTTGTATGAGTTCAGTGGGTAAATCAGTATAAGGTGATTCAGTAATGCATGTTGTTGGAGAGAAGGTATGTTTTTCATGAACAGAGTTATGGTCGAATTTAAAATTCTTGAATGGATGATGTGGATTTGATTTATTTATTAGGTCGAATTGCTGTCCAAGAGAGCAATCTGAATCATCTCTTTTCCTTTTTTTTATTGGACTGACTATTGGACTGACCGGTGGACTGACTGATAGTGAAGTTAAAATTTTATCTGATAAGCTATCCACATTGGTTGAAAATTTCTCAGTTCGAGGAGGTAGACCAGTTGCGGAAACGGAATGATTTATGTGCGTAGAAGAAAAATTGATTGGAGTCATTATTAAAC
>JACDDG010000374.1 GCA_013817115.1 Parachlamydiaceae bacterium
TAGCGCTTCTGCGCTTAGCGAAATTTCAGGGTGATGAGATTGTCATCGATCCTTGCTGTGGTTCAGGTACATTATTGATTGAAGCGGCTCTTATAGCTTCACGGACACCGCCAGGTTACTTGCGTAAACGTTGGGGCTTTTTTAACTTGCCTGAGTTCTCAAATGATCTTTGGCTGACGATTAAGAATGACGCAGATAGCTATCGAAGGGATCTGCCAGCCAAGCAAATGTATGGTTGTGAAATCATGTCTGACGTTGCTCGTTTTTGTCGTGCAAATTTGCGTGCTTCAGGATTTTTGGATGCGGTTGAGATTTTGCGTACAGATTTTGTTGATTTTTCTGCTGAAGTCCAGCCTAATTTTCTGATCACGAATCCTCCGCATGGAAGAAGATTGATGGGGGATAAGACATCTCTTTATGCCTTGTATCGTTCGCTTGGTGATTTCATGAAGCGTAAAATGGCTAAGCCAAGTCATGGTTACGTTTTTGTGGGGGATTTAGAGTTAGCAAAAGAGATTGGTCTAGCAGCTAAACGACGTCATGTGATCAGCAATAGTGGTATTGATTCACGTCTTCTGGAATTTGATTTGTATTAGTGATTTAGATGTAAAAGGTCATCATTAAATATGGAGCTAAAAATATAGCCCGAAATCTTTATGTAGCTCCTGCCCACTGCCTTGCTTTGACGAAGCTGTGGATTACCTACTGTGGATTATCAAGAGGCTTCTGTTTCCTAGCAGGCTCTCCGTTCTCCACTTTTTTAGCTACAGAGAGTCCTTAAGGTCTTTAGTCTTTTAAGTCCTTGGGGTCCTTGGAGTCTTTATTGTCGTTTGTTATTAGAGTCGTTTCTCGTTTTTAGTAAGCGGCATTAAACACAAACGACAAAGGACAATAAAAACTCCATTGACCATACTGTGCAATGGTGGACAACAAGGCATTACTATTTACTTGGAGAACTTTTTTGCCGTCCTTTCAGGACTCCCGAAGCATTTTAATCCTCCCAGGCCTGCGTGTCTCGCATTCGCTCGCAACTCCGACCTGGGCTGTAATATGCCGACCCATTCGGGCCTAAAATCTATAACTACTTCTTTTCATGCTCGGTAAGCTGTTGACAGACTGTCTCCGCTGGAACAAGGGGAGCATCAGGATGGTTGATTCCTTCACAGTACTTGCCAGCTTCGTTCCATTCAGCTTCAGACTGCAAATTGTGCTGCCACCAAGGAAAAGTGCGGCATTGCTTAGGCCGAACAGGGTAAATTTGACATTTTTTATCTTTAAGAAAAGCACAGTCATACGTCTTGGAATCTTCCACTAGGGAATCTCGATCGCCAACACGACGTACATATTTACGTCGGAAATCATCTACAGGCATATTTTTATATTGAGCAATTTTTTCAGCTTCTAGCTCTGTAACCCATACATAGCCGGGTGCCCCGGTGCAGCATTGACCACATCCTGTACATTTAAAACGTAGGCCAGAAGAAAACCAAGCTTCGTTAGGTTGAGGGATTTTTAGAGTTTGAGGGGGATTTGTTGCAAATATTTCATCGTTGATAACATTTAGGCGCTCAGACATGTGCTATAGTCTCATTTATCATTTATTATTTATCATTTAAAATTTGTCGAATGCCTGCAACGACAAAAAGAATTAAGAAAATAATGCAAACAATCCCTATAACAGATGCTTCAACAAATAAACTAGCAAACAGCGCGCTCATATATCCTCCATAAAATGTGAGTTTACTTGAGGGCGCTTTCAATTGTCCAGTAAAGAATTAAGCGATAGTGATAGATGCGAAATTTTAGCAAACATCAGCAAACATCAGCAAACATCAGCGTACTAAAATCCACTTGTTGGCGTTTTCTAGTGCTTCATATTTTTGTTTGATTTTGTTCGGGTCTCGAACTTGAATCTTAATTTGGTCTTCTTTCTCTACTTCTACGCGCAGATGTTGCATTTTCTTCCAAGTATCTGCCTCGAAATTATCTGGGTTGGCTAAGAAAAGAAGCAGGCTTTCTTTAGAAACCTGATGTTCTTCTAAAAGATTTTCAAAATGAGCCTCCTGTTCGTCGGATCTCATCTGAAGTTCTTTGATCTTTTTTTCATGGACCGAGAATTTATCATGTGTGATATCAAACATAGTTAGCCCTTTTTTTAGGTTTTCTAAATTAATTATAGGCCATTTCGGATTTAATTGCAAGTTATTTGAGAATATTTGAAAATGATTATGAGAGTAATTAACTGAAAGATATGATGACCAAGACAAGAATTCCTAAAGACCAAGGCAATTCTTCTATACAGAAGTGCGTTGAAATTTTGGTTTTTGGCAAAGAAAAAGCTCCGCGATTGATCAAAAACGACCCCATATTATAATATTGGGTCGTTTTTAATCGCTCAATGCGAGGCTTTCTCAAAGCCAAAAATCCAAAATTTGATCACACTTCGGTATAAATACATAAAAAATTCTTTAACATAAAATTCATCCTATTAGCTATTTGATTCCATCTTTTAAGACGTAAAAAAAATAAAATAGCGTCCACGCAAGAAGAAATAAACCTATCTTAGCTGCTTTTAAGCTTTTTTCCGTAGGATGTTTATCGAAAAAAATTGCCCAGATTATCATGGGGAATCCATAGAGGTACATAGCTACGTAAATCCAAAATGTTGTAGAGTTCATATTTAATTTTTACCTTGATTAACGTCATTCTTTAATTGCAACCTTAAGATATTTTTCACTATAATCAATCCTAGTGATAATCGCAAGTCGCTGTTGTACAAAAGAGTTCTTATTGACCGTTACGTTTGTGGCATTATGTCTTTCCAGACTGTAGGGCTAGCTTATAATTTGCCTGGGTGATGCTTCTCTCGCATCAAGTAACGTTTGTGGAGGGCTATACCGAAGAGCGTTCAATTGAGGCTTCCCGCGCCCCTGCCGGAGCGCAAGTTTTGTAATGATTTGAACCCCGGGCTCCGCTATCGCTGCACCCGGGGCTATTAACAAGTTCCCCCTACCGGGGGATAAGAATAGGAATGACTTTTCTAGCTTCTAATTTAGCGTTTTATTAACGATGTCCGGTATGGTAATGATGTTCTATCCCCCGGTAGGGGGAACTGTTAATAGC
>JACDDG010000375.1 GCA_013817115.1 Parachlamydiaceae bacterium
GACTTACAGGCCTGAAGCTTGGGCTTATTGTCAATTTTGGCAAGAATACGTTAAAGATGGAATTCAAAGTATTGTTAATGGCTTGTAATTGAAATTTGGGGGGCTTAAAATTTTAACGCAAAGGCGCAAAGATGAAAGAGTGGAAGACCTTTTCATTTGATTAAAGTTCTTTTATGTTTTTTAAGAATTAAATCATCTATTCTAACCTAATGAACCCACTTTTCATTTTCTCCTTGAGGTGTTTCTCGGCGCAAATCGTAAGCCGTTGGAAAATTTGCCTATCTTCCATAAATCCTCCTTGTTTTAATATTAATGTGATAGCAACAATTGTAAGTCAGATTGTTACTAAATCTACTTTTTCTATCAAGGTTTGACAAATTTAAATTTTAATCATATAATGAATTTGGATGTCAAAGAATCTTTAGTTGTGGAGATTTAAATGAATAATTCAAATAATCGTAATACAAACATTTTACTTACTACTTTTTTTTTGACCACTACTTTACTCACACCTATTTCTTTCCTTTCTTCCACTCACGGCGTAGATGAATTTATTTCAGAAGGCCGGAGAGTATATAGGCCCTTAAGCGGGTCAACGTATAGAATTTATTCCAAAAATTATGACTGGCAGGGCAAGCGTGGATATGATAACTACGCGCCACGCAATTATAATTATAACAGCTATCCATACAATTACAGCAAACCTTACTACGGAGATGTTGCGCCGAATCCTTATTTTGACTACAATTATTATGACTATTATTCCCGATACCCCACGCTATCTTACCCGCTTTCCACTTATCTCGATAGCACCTCTCTTTATAGCCCTTCGAGGCGTTATAACTTTCCAGCTCCTAAGGTAAAACCACATCAAAATTACTACTACTATCCTAACTAAATTCACAGAAAATGTTTAGCCAACTTAGAATTTACAAAAACGTTTCATCATTCCGATGTTAAATTTTGAGCGTTGCTGAGAAAAAATTCAAATCACGTTCGAAATGTTACAAAACTTAGAACTTAGAACCGCGCGATCTAAGATTAAAAAGTTAGCTTCAAGTCGAGACTTAATTCTACATCCTACGATGAAATTTTTTAAAGGTTTTTAAAGATTTAAATTATCCGCTCTGATAACATATGTTTTAAATTATGTGGTTTTTTTAACGGAGTTAGTTCGGTTTAAATGTTTGATTATATCGTAGGTAATGAACGCATAAAAGGTTTTCTCTCTCGCATGGTCGCTAAAGGTGAAGTCGGCAACTCGTTGCTCTTTGCCGGTCCCCAGGGAATTGGAAAAACCCTTTTTGCTCTAGCTTTTGCCAAAATGCTTCTCTCTCAGGATAATCCCACAGAGAAACATCTACATAAATTAGAAACCGGATCTCATCCCGATATTCATATCTATTCTCCGGAAGGGAAGAGCGGCATGCATAGTATCGGTGCGATGCGTTCTTTAAGCGAAGAGGTATATCTACCTCCCCACGAAGCTACCCGCAAAGTTTTCATTATTCGGGATGCCGACAGAATGTTGACGTATAGCGCCAATGCCTTATTGAAAACATTCGAGGAACCTTCGCTAGATACAGTCATTATCTTATTGAGCAGTTCTCCTGATTTGCTTTTACCAACCATTCTATCTCGCTGTAGCACCTTTCAATTTCACCCATTGAGCGATGAAGAAATGGTTGCATTGCTTACAACGCGCCATAAGCAATCTCCAGAAAAAGCAAAGCAGATTACAGCACTTTCACAAGGGTCTGTGAGTAAAGCTCTGCGATTATGTGAAGGGACTCAAGATCCTCTACGGAATGTGGTTATGCAGATGCTTGCGGAGGGTAAATTCAGTAGTTATAGTCAGCTGATAGCCAAAGCCAAAGAAATCGGAGAACTAGTCGAAGCTTCTACAAAACGTGTAGAGGAGTCTTCGAAACAGGAGCTTCTAAAAGGGTACTGCGACAAGCTAAGTGCAACACAACGCGAAAATGTCGATAAAGAGCTGGAAGGTATAGCTTCAATTCAATCGATGCATGAGGTGGATGCTGTGTTTAATAGCCTATTGACATGGCATCGTGACTTGCATCTTCTTGAAACCGGGGCAGATGAAAGGTATCTTTTTAATCCTGACTTTTTAGAAGAATTACGTAAACAAGTGGCAAGAGCTAAAGGGACAGAACTTTTTCCGCTTGATGATCTACAAGAAGCTATCAAAATAACAAAGCTAGGTTTGGCTCGGTCAATTGGATTGACACTTTGTCTTGAGAACCTTTTTCTGCGCTTAAATATGCTCCCTTAGGAATTTTTAAAAGTGAATGAACTCATATTTTTTTCCCAATCCATATGTATTATTGCATTTGCGATTATTGCACTTCGGATTGGAAGTGCCACATTAACAACTTGGGTAACAGTTCAGGCTATGGTGGCCAATCTTTTTGTATTGAAACAAATCACCCTTTTCGGGTTTGAAGTTACTGCAAGCGATACTTTTGCCATTGGTAGTCTTGTTGGGCTGAATATGCTGCAAGAGTATTATGGACGAGATGAAGCTAAGAAGGCAACATGGACATGCTTTCTATTCCTTCTTTTTTTTGCGATCGTTTCACAACAACATCTCTTATATGTGCCAAGCCCTGGTGATTCAGCTCACGGTGCTTTTGTGACTCTATTAACTCCATCATTTCGATTATTTTTAGCTTCCATGTCCACCTTTTTTGTGGTTCAACAATTTGACATTGCTTTTTTTGCTTACTTGCAAAAAAAGTTACCAAACCAGAGTTTTGCTGTTCGGACAGCGTGTTCGTTAATCTGTTCTCAATTTTTGGACACGATATTGTTTAGTTTCCTTGGTCTTTACGGTATGGTTGCGGCAATTTTTGATGTAATTCTGATTAGTTTTGCTGTTAAATTGATTTCGATATTTTCTTTCACTGCTATTTTTGGAAGATTGAATCGTGCTGTTAAATCATCCTGCTCATCCTAGTACACTGTAGAAAACCACACCACATTTAAGGATAGTATACCGAAGTGCGTGTAAATTTTGGATTTTTGGCTTTGAGAAAGCCCCGCGATTGAGCGATCAAAAACGACCCAATATTATAATAT
>JACDDG010000376.1 GCA_013817115.1 Parachlamydiaceae bacterium
AATATGCTGAAGGCTATCCTAACCATCGATTTTACGCCGGCTGTGAAAACGTTGACACTCTCGAAAACGAAGCGAGTGAAACCTTACGGAAGCTTTTTGGAGCTGACTGTGCTTATGTGCAACCTCATTCAGGCGCAGATGCCAATTTGGTAGCCTTTTGGTCTATTTTGGTTCATCGGATACAAAATAAAGAAGTCGAAAATTTAGGAAAAAAAAGCATCGATGAGCTAACTCCGGAGGAATATGAAACCATTCGAAAATTGATGGTTAATCAAAAGGTCATGGGTCTATCTCTAAATTCCGGGGGGCACCTCACCCACGGCTACCGACACAATGTATCCTCTAAAATGATGCAGGCAGTTCTTTATGATGTCGATCCAAAAACCGAACTATTAGACTACGATGCTTTAGCTAAACAAGTGCTTAAAGAACGCCCTGCCATCTTATTAGCAGGCTATTCCGCCTATCCTCGCCGCCTTAATTTTGCAACTATGCGCACCATCGCTGATAGTGTAGGGGCTACGTTGGTCGTCGACATGGCGCATTTTTCAGGCCTGGTGGCCGGAAAAGTGTTTACAGGTGAATTCGATCCCGTCCCCTATGCTCACATTGTTACATCAACGACTCACAAGACATTAAGGGGTCCTCGTGGAGGATTTATCTTATGCAAACAAGAATTTGCAGAGACAATCAATAAAGGATGCCCTTTAGTGCTTGGCGGACCTTTGCCGCATGTGATTGCTGCTAAAGCAATTGCCTTTAAAGAAGCGAGTTCAGATAATTTTAAGACTTATGCAAGAGGCATAGTAGATAATTGTAAAGCATTAGCTGAAGCGTTGATGGAAAAAGGAGTTCGACTTGTAACTGGTGGAACAGAAAATCATTTAATGGTTCTTGATCTGACATCTTTTGGTTTAACAGGACGCCAAGCTGAAACAGCATTACGTGAAGCTCACCTAACAGTTAATCGCAATGCCATTCCTTTTGATGCTAATGGCCCTTGGTACACTTCGGGCATACGGCTTGGAACCGCAGCTATAACAACGCGAGGCATGGGCCCTGTAGAGATGAAACAAATTGCCGAAGCAATTGTAGACATTCTTGCGCATACAACATCTGCACTTGCCAAAGACGGGAAACCAAGCAAAGCAAAATTCCATACTGATCCTGCAGCGCTACAACGTTCACAAAAAAACGTAGATGAGCTACTTAATCGATTTCCTCTGTATGGTGATCTTTTAATTTAGGTTGAAGGGGGTGTTTATACTGCGCGCGCGCGAAAAACCTCAAATTTGTGCCCGCGCGCAGTATAACTCTTGGAAAAAATTAATTTTCCCATCATAATCAGAATATACTACATGAAGATGCGAATAATCTAAGGAGACAGCAATGGCTAAAGCAGATAAAGAACAAGGTAACAATTCATTCGTCAAAGTTAAAGATAGAATTGATGGAGTAATCCTCGATGCTCGTCGAATATTTATTTGTGATGCAATCGATAGCGCAAGCACCGAAGAAGCTATCCGCAAATTGTGGTATCTTGAACTCACTGACCCTGGCAAGCCGATTCTTATGGTCATCAATAGCCCTGGTGGATCAGTCGATTCAGGTTTTGCTGTTTGGGATCAAGTTAAATTAATTTCATCCCCAGTAACGACTTTGGTCACAGGCTTAGCGGCTTCAATGGGCTCAGTTCTAAGTCTTTGCGCAGAACCTAAACGCCGCTTTGCGACTCCAAACGCACGTATCATGATTCACCAACCTCGCTTAGGGGGATCTATCCAAGGGCAAGCTACAGATCTAGAAATTCAAGCCAAAGAGATGATTAAGACTCGCACGATGTTAGTTAGCATCTATATGGAAGCTACCGGAAAAGATTTTAAAACTATCGACCGAGCGATTGATCGTGATACCTGGATGACAGCAGCTGAGGCTTTAGAATTTGGTTTACTAGATGGCATAGTTACATCCTTTAAAGATCTAGCTAAGTAATAATGCGCGTAAAGTTTAGTAAATTTTCAGGCTGTGGCAACGATTTTATCTTGATTGACAATCGAAATAATGTATTTCCGAGCGGGCAGCCTGAACTTATAAAAAAACTTTGTCGCCGATGCACCGGTATTGGAGCTGACGGCATCATTTTACTCGAAGATAGCTTGCAATACGACTTCAAAATGCGAATATTTAATTCCGATGGTAGTGAAGCTGAAATGTGCGGTAACGGTATACGTTGCCTGATGAAATTCGCTCAAGAAAACGGGTTCGAAAATCCTCGCTATCAAATTGAAACATTTTTGCGACCTTTAGTTTCAAAAACCAGGGGTGAGCAGATATCGGTAGATTTAGGCCCCCCTTTCGATTTGCGATGGAATATCCCCCTTCTTATCGAAGGTGAGACATTTATCGTTCATCATATCAATACAGGCGTTCCGCATGTGGTTTTTTTTGGAGAGAAGTTAGCAAATTTTGATCTTGCAACCGTAGGCCCGAAATTTCGATATCATCCCCTATTTGCTCCGCAAGGAGCCAATTTTAACGTGGTACAAAAAATGCCTAACGGAGAATTTTGGAACCGCACGTACGAACGAGGCGTTGAAGCGGAAACTCAAGCTTGTGGAACAGGTTGTGCTGCAGTAGCAATAGCTGCAGGTCATCTATTTAAAGAGTCTTCAACAATTTTAGTGCGAACACGCATGCAGGAACTGCTCGAATTTCACCTTGAATACGATAGTGATAGAGAACACGTGCAAAACCTTACGATGATTGGGAGTGCAGAGAAAACCTTTACAGGCGAATTTGAGTGCTAGACATTAAAGCTGTAACCGCCCCAATTGCATGCATTAGTAATTGGCTCACAATTTTTTCTAAGTTATTTTACGTTTCTCGGGCCCCTACCGGCAGGGGCGCGAGAAACCGCTAATTTAATCTTGTTAAGCTGAGAATATTGAATCCATTCAAATTCATTAGACGCGTTCCTCTGAGCTATTGTATACCGAAGTGCGTTCAAATTTTGAATTTTAGCAAAGAGAAAGCCCCGGGATTAAGCGATCAAAAATGACCCAATATTAAAATATGGGGTCGTTTTTGATCGCTTAATC
>JACDDG010000377.1 GCA_013817115.1 Parachlamydiaceae bacterium
TTATATATTCTGGTGTAAGTTGGTGGAGATCTGATCGATCAAAATGCATTCCAATACCTGTGTAAAGATACCAAATCATAATGATTTTATCGTCTTTTGACAATCAAATTTTAAAGGTTATAAAAAATAACAGACGCGCCTCTATTGATTGGCATTTTTAAAGTTTAGAGACCCTCTAAACTGGAATGGGGTAGAGGCCCCATTCCTGGTTAGAGGGTCTCTGAACACTTACACACGACCATAATTATATTTCTAAATAACATTTTAACCTCCCTTAAGTATTGATTAAAAGAATAACACGAAAACATTATTAATACCACAAAAAAACAATCAACCACATTAAATAATGCTTTTAAAAAATCTTGCAACTACAATCAAAATCAACGAATGAGCTGTGAACGTATTTGCTCTGCCTCATCAACCTTGCTACAGGGCAAGAAATCGTTCACGCATATGTTGTCGCAGAGCCAATGATAAAAAATTTCTCTTTAAATAAACGTGAGAAAATGCGATAATAAAAGAAATTTATTTCCTCAATGTTTATCTCCGGTCAATTATGTCTAATTATAAAATTTATCAAATAATCCTTCTTCTTACGCCATTTGTCTTTAGCTTTGCATTTGGACTGGATATTTACATCCCTATTATTCCGCAGATGACAGAAATTTTTGATACAACCCCGGCTATGGTGCATTTGACTCTCAGCTTATTTCTTGGGGCTACCGGATTAGGGCAGTTATTTATAGGCCCTCTTTCTGACAGATACGGCCGAAAGATTGTTTTTAATTTAGCTTCAATTTTTTACATTTCAGGCTCG
Source organism: Parachlamydiaceae bacterium (assembly GCA_013817115.1). Classification (GTDB taxonomy): domain Bacteria; phylum Chlamydiota; class Chlamydiia; order Chlamydiales; family Parachlamydiaceae; genus JACCRY01. The sequence goes on from JACDDG010000377.1 coordinate 818, forward strand.
TTACTTTGCGCAGTAGCTCCTCACATAGGAGTGCTGATAGCTGGCCGTTTAATTTGTGCGTTTGGTGCGTGTGGCATGCTCGTTACTTCCTTTGCCCTAATTAGAGATTTATATTCTCAGGATGAAAGTGCAAAAATGTACAGCTACCTGAATGGGGCGATTGGAATTTCCCCTACGTTTGCACCCATTATTGGAGGATATCTTTCTGTTTATTTTGGATGGCAAAGCATTTTTATATTTTTGTCATTGATTGGATTTTGTACTCTTTTTGTCACTTGGGCATTTATAGACGAGACACATGAAAAACAAAAAAGAGTTTCTTTAGACAAAGAAATTTTAAATCGCTACCGAACAATTTTTTCAAACAGACAATTTCTTACTTACACACTCATTGCAAGTTTCGCTGAGGGAGTCTTTTTCTGCTTTTTCTCAATTTCACCGTTTATTATTATCGATTTACTCGGAGTTGAAACCCAAAATTTTGGATATTATTTTGCACTTTTTGGAGGTGTCATTGCTTTTGGTGGAGTCGGCAGCGGTAAATTGATTGAACGCAAAGGAATACAAGCAACGATTCGCAGCGGAATAGCGCTGATGATATTAGGTGGAATTTGCATGCTTACTTGGGATTATTTTGTTGGTTTAACATTCTTCGGATTTTTATTCCCCATGGTTTTAGCCTGCACTGGCGCTATTTTTGTTATTGGTGCGTGTGCTTCAAAAGCTTTAGAGCCTTTTGCACCGATTGCCGGTACAGCTGCAGCGGCTCTTGGAGCAATGGAATTCGGTATTTCTTCGGTTATTGGTGCTATGTTAATGCTGTTTCCAGTGTCCTCTACCGCCCCCTACGGAGCGATTATTGTAATTTCAGGATTACTTTGCGTTATTTTGTATAAATGCCGCCCATTTACTACTCCAGAATCTGAAGTCAAATTTGAATTTGAAGCTAAAGCTGAATTTAAACCATCTTTAGAGCTCTCAGCATGGGCATCATCTTCTGAGACTAAGAACGCCCCTTTGGGAGAATAGCAAGCAAAAAGCATCTTGCCCGCCTGACACATCGGTGAATTTTTTATAACATTTTAAGGGAAAAATCTGTGGAACGACAATATACTGCGACGGCCTATATTATTTCTCAAGAACGCACATTACTCATCTATCATCGAAAATTGCAGAAATGGCTTCCACCAGGAGGCCATATTGACGCAAATGAACTCCCCTCTGAGGCAGCTAAGCGGGAAGTTGTAGAAGAGACAGGTTTGGAAGTTGAACTTTTTACGGACGAACATATTTGGGTAGAACGTTTGAATGCGAATAGTTTACCAAGGCCTTATATGTGTTTGTTGGAAGAAATTCCTGCACATGGAATACAAGTTGCCCATCAACACATAGATTTCATATACCTTGCAAGGCCAATTGGTGGAGAAGAAAAAGTAAATGAGACAGAAACCGTAGGAATGCGATGGTTTACCCTTGAAGAGGTTGAATTACTTATTGACGACATCGAGGTATTTTCAGAAACTAAAGAAACTATTCATTCCATTTTCGAAAAATTGAATTATGCTGAAGACTTTTGCCTACGACAACACTCTAACAACTTTTCAAAAACAAAAACCAGAATCTAAGAGATAATTCAGTGCAAAGGCACAAAGACATACAAAGAGATTTAAATTGCCATAGCCTTCTGCCTTTGCTTACTGTTTTAAATATACCGAAGAGCATTCAAATTTTTGGTTTTTGGCAAAGAGAAAGCCCTCGCGATTAAGCGATCAAAAACGACCCATATTATAATATTGGGTCATTTTTGATCGCTTAATCCCGGGGCTTTCTCAAAGCCCAAAATCCAAAATTTGGACGCTCTTGGGTACAAATGAACGCCTAGATCGTGAATAATAATCACAATTTTTTCCTACCAAAATATCTTAAAATTTGGCAGGATTATCTTTTCCCGGAAGAGTGGCAGAGTGGCCGAATGCATCTGTTTCGAAAACAGAAGTACCAGCAATGGTACCGTGGGTTCAAATCCTACCTCTTCCATTTCATTTTCCTGAGATAAGAATGGGGGGAGTACAATTGGGATTTTGCTCTTAGGGTGGCTTTCTCGCGCCCCTACCGGGGCGCACATTTTATAATGATTGACCCCGGGTTCCGCTATTGCTGCACCCCATACTTCTACCCACATCTTTTTCTTTACAAAAATAATTTTTTTTATTTTTATGGCAAAATTAGTTGATATATTCTAGAATACATTCTCAATACATCAACGATAGGTTTTACAG
>JACDDG010000022.1 GCA_013817115.1 Parachlamydiaceae bacterium
GCTTACAGCGGTGGCTACGCACTTTGGTGGCTTTCTGGCGCCCCTACCGGGGCGCACGATTTGTAATGATCCGAACCCCGGGTTCCGCTATCGCTGCACCCGGGGCTATTAACAGTTCCCCCTACCGGGGGATAGAACATCTTTAAAATACGACTAAAATAGAATCTAAAAAGCGATTCATGCTCCTATCCCCCGGTAGGGGGAACTGTTAATAGCCCCGGGTGCAGCTGGGTGCAGCGATAGCGGAACCCGGGGTTCGGAACATTACAAAACGTGCGCCCGGTAGGGGCGCCAGAAAGCCACCAAAGTGCGTAGCCAGCGCTGTAAGGTTTTCCACACGCTGCTTTACGCGAGTTTGCCTCTTTCGCAGTTGTAAGCTAAATAAAAGTTCAGCCTGTTTTTTTCTGCATAATTTCCAAAAAAAGATTGAGTTAAAAGCATGATTACAATGCCGACCACTACGTGCCCTCCAATGCGTACTGAATGTATCGAATACTTGTTTATTACCCTTAAATTGAGTAGCGACAATCTTTACCAATATCTTGATATTTTACGGGAGATGGAAGACTCGATTGAAAGGCGAGAATTTTTGCTGGACACTGTTGAATATTAAGAACACTGCTGGGGAGCTTGGTGGCTTTTTAGCGCCCCTACTAGCCTACCGGGGCGCACGTTTTTGTAATGATCTGAACCCCGGGTTCCGCTATCGCTGTACCCGGGGTTTAAATCAATACAAAACGTGCGCCCCGGTAAGAACGACAACCAAAACGGCAGGTTAAGCTATTAAACCTTTCAGAAACTATTTCTTACCAATTTGATTTAAAAGACCCTGACAGGAATCTTCTAACATATCCAGAACCTTGTCAAAGCCCTCTTTCCCTTCATAGAAAGGATCGGGAATTGCTTCCCGAAAATAACTCCCGCTATATTCAGAAATCAAATGAACTTTGGCTTTATGCTCAGGTGTTATGGCTAGATTATAAAGTTCGTTTAAAATCGGTTGATCTGCAGCTAAGATATAATCAAATTGGTCGAAAAAAGAGGCCTTAAACTGCTGAGCCCGACTCAACAATAAAACTCCTCGTTCCTTAGCTGCTTCGCGCATTTGTTCATGCGGAAGCAATCCAACGTGCCAACATCCAATACCACAGCTTTCAACATGTAATTTTACTGCGCCACTGGATTCATCATTAAGCTTTCGAAGAATTGCTTCAGCTGCTGGTGAACGACAAATATTTCCCAGACACACAAAAAGTACCGAAACCATATCAATCACCGATTTATGTTTTTTATTCAACATCTGCTGCACATCTAAAACCGTACGTACTGTTGACAGTCCCGGGATTATTTCGATGACGGCGCGAACAGCGCAAATCTTCTTTTAAACTCTTCCAACAGCCGCCGCGTAGCACCCTGTAAACACCTTGCCAAGGCCCTGCAGGCGCGTCGGGCTCCTGCACGGAGGTCTCATAGTAATTATAGCCATACCAGTCATGACACCACTCATAAACATTACCAGCCATATCGTATAATCCATACCCATTCGGAGCGTAGCTCATCACAGCAATTGTGTCGGAACTAAAGAAGTTCGCCTGAGTTTTTTCAATATCGCCACCGGTTGGATACAAGGCATTCTCAACTTCACCACGCGCTGCAATTTCCCATTCAGCTTCGGTTGGCAAACGCTTTCCTACCCATCTCGCATAGGCGACTGATCCGTACCAGGTTACACCTACAACAGGATGCTTTCCATAGCCTGATTCAATACTTAACTTACCACCACTTCGTTTGATGCGCGAATCTTTCAAACGGATAATATCCTGGTGATTATTATCCTTCTCACCACCCATAACATCCAAAAAACGCACGAACTGTTCATTTGTCACAGGATGCTTATCAATAGCAAAACTATTCAAATTCACTTGATGTCGCGGCATTTCGTCACGATTGTCATCATTACTGCCACGCCAGAAAATTCCACCATTTAAGACTACCATCTCTGTTTGCAATGGCTTGATATTCTTCGTGTCACGCAACTCAGGAGTATACTGCTTAACACCTAATTCTAGCTGGAAAATAGCACCCGGATCAGGATCCACTTGTGGAATTTCGAGAGAAGTTCTGTGAATGACGGGGCGAAGCTGAGCTGTCTCATTTGAAGATACGTGTTGCTGTTCTGGAGGGGCTGTAACAGGTGCAACTACTGGAGTAATAACTTCCTTTTCTTTGGAAACGAGAGACGCAGGAGGAAGCGCCACAGAAGCTGCAGCGGAGACCGAAACACCAACAGGAGCAGGAATTGGTTCAGCTTTTATTTTATGAATTCCACCCAAAAGAGGAATTAAAAGTTCAGGACGCCGATTCGGATCTGTACGTAAACATTCCTCGACTAAAGAATCCCAATCGCAAGTTAAATCACTTCGATGATAGGATGGGAGGTCAAAATTACCATCAGGAAATTCCCCTGTCAGTAAGAAATAGGTTAGCACTCCAAAGGCATAGACATCTGCTTTGGCATCAACATCATGAGTAGAATCGAGCCTTTTTTGCTCCGGAGCTAGAAAAGCAAAATTCTGCAAAAAAGATGCATGTAATGGAGCAAGTTTCAAATGATCTATTGGGGGAAAGGGGTAGCTGTCATGTCCGATTTTTGCAGCAGCAACAGATGCCCCTGCACCTAAGGCATCTGCCACAATTTTATAGGTTCGGGTCAACACAGCACCCACACCAACAATTTTTGAAAGCCCAAAATCAGATAAATAAACATCTATACAGTTCTTACCTTGCCCTACAAGGATGTTATTCAACTTAATTCCGCGATGGACAGCCGGTTTTTTCCCAATTTTCTTACTATGAGCATAATCTAAGGCATCAGCAATTTGTAAAAGTACATCATAGAGCTCTTCTTCACCGAAACGTTGACTACGGCCCATAATATGCTGGGCTAGGTTTGTGGTCTCGCCTAAAGAATCGACGATGCAATCTGTCACCAAAAAATATTGCCCTTGCGAGAAAGAGATATTGTGAATTTTAACAATATTGGGATGATCCAGAGCTGCTAAAGCTCCAACCTCTTCCTCAAAACGCTGAATAAAAGCACGATCGACTGAAAGCTCTTCTGGAAGAAGTTTCAGAATAAACTGTCTTTTCATAAAAAGATGCTCAGCTAAAAAGACAGTGCCTAGGGATCCATGCCCAATTTGCTTGATAAGGGTATAATCACCAAGGATCCGCGCTTCTTGTATGCGTGATTCAATCATAGTTTTGTCCATCAATCAGTTAATTTTTCGCAGCCAACTCGAGCTGTGCTCTGGCAAGTATGCGACTATTAGGATACCATTCCGAGGCTTTATCAATAAAGCGCCGAATTAAGCTGTTTTCGTTTAAATCAAACGCCATCTCAATATAAAATTCGAGTTCTCCAATTGAAAGAATCAAATTGTCTCGAATTATTTTATTCAAGCTTTCAGCCACAACCTTAGAATGCATTTCTTCAGGGGCATAAAGCATAAGCAATCTATAAAGTGTTGTATCAGTCGGTTTAGCATCGGACGCTAGGCTTAAAAACTTTAAAATGTGGTCCCTTCTTTTTTCTTTCAACTCTCCGGGAAGTGTTCGTTCAAAAAGTTTAATCCACAAAATAGCCTGAGTCTTATAGGAAAAATAATGATGGGGATGCTGATAATAAGCCTTATAAAAAAGATCAAACAAATGCGAAAATTCTCCGCGGTTCGCATAAGCTGATGCGACGATAAAAGCAAGTTCAGCATATTCTGGGTGTTTTTCCACAATCGGAGCATATTCAGTGATGATCTGATCTGTAAGTGAAAAAAATTTAACACTTTTGGCATCGAAATATAAAGCTAAGGCTTTTTGATAGAGTATTTTTTCTTTCACTGAAGAAAAGTAATCTTTGATGGGTGGGTTTGGATGCAGGCTCCTTAAAAAACTTTCAATTGCTTTTTCCTGTTGCTGTACATGTAGGTAACGTTTCGCGTTCTCGAAATGTTCGTTGTGAGTACCATTAAAAGCATAGAGATCACTGCTTAACAAGAAGCATACAGTAAAAATTAATCTGAATGTAAAAATTCTCAAACCCCTTCTGGACATTCTATTTCTCTCTGCTATGATTGGTCCACCAATAAAGTCTTTTTTACACTTTATCTTAAATGGATTGAAAATTCAAATTGGAATATCCTTTGCATTGAAATTAAGCAGATTTCTCAATACCAGCCCTAAAAAGTGTCATGGTTTTTTTTAGATTCGTGACATTACTGGTATCTTTGATGAGATATGACATCTAAAAAAAAGATATTGCAAGACTTGTTTTAATAAAATTTTTTATCATCTCACTTGAAATAAAAAATGAAAAAATACAAATATAAAGCTTGAATTAATGAAATAGATTTGATACAATGATATATACGGTATTAAACACATATCAATAATTTAATAAAGGTCTTATATGAACGCTGTAGAATCCGGCAAAGGATGTTTTCAAGACATTCCACCCATAACAAAATCCATAAGTAAAGCTCTGAGACATACTTACAAGGCAATTTGCCATATTTCTCGCGCTTTAATAAGTATCGTATATGAAATTCAAGAGATCGCAAAAAACACTTTTATGTATCTTTTATCTAATGCTAAAAAATTGCCTTCCAAGCTTGATGAAAAGAGCATTACAATTATATCTATTAAAGAAAATGAAAAAAACATTGCAGATTTATCCGTTAAAGAAGACGAAGCTAAGATAGAATCACTTGCCAAAGAAAAAGTGCTGATTCAAGAAAAATTAATTCTTCCACCATCCGAACTAGCAATTGATGTTCCAGATGATGGAAATTGCCTGTTTTATGCCCTATCTATTGGGCTTAAAAAAAAATTCGACTCTTTTTTTCTCGTTCAAAATGAAGAAAAATGGAACGTTGATCCTAACGAACTTCGAGATGATTTAAGTAAAGCCGGCGAGCTCTTACATCAACCTGCTGCATTCCTTCGCAACAAAGCTGCAAATTATTTGGAAGAGCATTTAGAAGATGAATCCATAATTAACGCACTTTTCGAAGGCATCGACAGCCATAAAGAATCGATTCAGAAAAAAATAAAAGATGAATTCTCTGCTAAAACTATTTTAATAAATGATTTAAAATATCTGATTTCTAGAAATTTGGAAGATTCGGATACTTGGCATCAAGTTATGCAAAAAGTAGCACATATAGATGTGAAGAACCGATCCATTGAATTTGAAAAAAAGCAATTACCTAAGAATGACGACGACTTTTTAAGCTACATCAATGCGACTAGGCAAGATAAAGTTTATGCTGGTATTCCGCAGATATATGCTCTCAGCTTTCTTTATGATATTTCAATTCGTGTTTGCTATAATTATGGTAATGATCAAAAATACGAACAAATATTTAACGAAAAAATTTCTAAAGAAGAACCTTCCAATGAAATTAACGAATTTCCGTTTGACGATAAAAACGAGAAAGAAAGCAAAAACGAGAAAATAACTCCGATAATTTCACTTGCCTTTGTCAATGGCAATCATTTTCGTTATATTGATGATTAAAAAAGATTAAGTAAAATCTTTAATTCTTTTTCTGTGAAAAGGGGCTGATCGTAATGTGTTTGTTTTCACAACACTTTACATCAGCCCCTTGTGGTACCACTATCACCTCAGACCGGTATCACGAAAAAAATCAAGTTTTATTTCATGCAATTACTCAAAGAAAAAATCTTCTAGGAATAAAAGATGGGAAGTATGACAAAATCTTTGTTTTGAATTGCGTTGTTTTTTCTGCCAAAAATTTAGGGAGGGACTGATTGTCACCTCCCATCATATTTCTGGCAAAGCAATTAACCAGTAATTTTTGAAAAATTTTCGAGTATTCTTTGAATTTTTGAATTTGATTTATTGAACTCTTTTACTAAATTCGACACATCTTGAGCATAAGATTTTTTTAAACTACAAATAGCTTCATCTTTTTCAGAAAGTATGTCTTCCCACGCAACTTTTGCCCTTTTTAGCTCGGATTCAGAGTTGTTTGTATCTGAAATAGCTTTATCCAGATTTCTTTTTAAACTTATCGTTGTGGCTTCAACATTATTGATTTGTGAAGCATGCTCTTTCTTTAATTCAGAAATTGCTGAATCCTTTTCAAGAATTACATCATCATACATTTTTTTTATTTTTCTATTTTCAGAATTTAATTTAGCTTCATTTAGTTTAACCTCTGCTAATTCTTTTTTATAGGGCTCAACCAGAATCTTTACCTGATGCTGTAAATTAAGAGCATATTTTTTTTTCAAAGACTCGACTTCGGAACTATATAATTTTTTCGTAGTTTCGATTTCTCTCTGATAAGATAATGAATTTAATTTAGCTTGATTCAATTCTTTATTCAAAGCCTCGACTTTTAACAACAATTCTTTTTTTTCATTAACGTCAGATTCAGAAGGCATTTGAGCACCCAGCATATTCTTCAATTTATCTTCAGCAAGATCTTTGTTAGCTGTTAGTATTTTATTCTCTCTTTCTAATTTATGTACTTGTTTAAAATAAAAATTAGCGTCATTCATAACTATCTTATATTTAGCATTAAGCTCTTGTCCGTTTTTCTTAGCCGACTGGAGAGAAGCATTAAGCAAATCGATTTTTTCTTTATCACTTTTATTGCCTCCCTGCATTGATAAAATCCTTCTATTGATATCAACGATGGCAGCCATCTTATTGGAATCAAATACAGGCTGTAAATTATTTTCACTAGACTGTGGCATAACAAGATTTATCTGCTTGCCGATATTTGAGATATAATTTGACTGCTGTTGTGGACCTCCGTATTTTATCTGGCCTGAAAGAATATTTCCTTGGCCCTGATATTGCAAATTGCTTGAATGCCCGTCAACTACACAATAATTATTACTTTGAAACATATAGCCACCTTTTTTTTTTATTTATTTCAACATTAATTGACATTTAGTTAAACTTAACAATAGTTATTATATAATGGTTGTAAAAAAGTGTCAACCCCAAAGTTCATCCCCAAACGCATGAAACCACCTACTATAATTAAACGATTTAAAGTTGGCAACAACAATTAGTGAAATCGAGTACAAATTTTAAAAAATTTCCTTTCAGGCACTTTCCCCATTTTTATTAGACCTAGCCTCCCTCTCTCGAAGAGAGGTAACCTGATATAAATCTGACAAGTTACGAAAACTCCAGTTCTTCAACTATGGCGAAATATTTTCGAAGTTTTAATTTGAATTGAATCTTAATATTCGTTACATTTAAATTACACCCTTAAAAAGAATTAATCATGCATACAAATAATTTTAAAAAATTTGTTTTTGTAAAAAATTCCAGTGCAAACATGGATATGAATGAGCCCAGACTAATCAATCGTAAGGGGCAATCAGTCGACGCCAACTATAATGGAAAAAAATATAGAATTCTGAAAACTGAAATAGAGCTATATACCCTTGGCGAGCGAGCTCATAATGTTATTTATGCTCTTTTAACTTTTTTTGCGACCTTTTTCCTTAATCTAGCTGATCAACTTAGACAACAAAAAGTTTACAATCTTTTAAATAGTGAAATCCGTTCAACTATACTAACGGTTACACGTTATCATTTGCCAAGTTGTAAAGAAAAAAGTGAAGCCATAATTAATTTTTTAAATATTAACGTTTCACTTGAGTCGCTTAAAGAAAAATGCATAGAATTCGACTTTAACTTTAACCTCAAAACTCATGAATTATCACAGAAAAAAGCATTTTTAAAAAAAATCATTCGCAATAAAAATATAGACATAATTAAATATATTATTTACAAAAATTTTAATTACCAAGATGACTTGCCAAACTACCTACTCTGGAAAACTATAAAGTATTCAATCAAAGATGAGTTAAAGAATAGTAACAGTAAATTCTACCTTAAACAGTTACAAAAAACAATTGCTACATTGCTGGAAGCTGGTGCAGATTTTAACAAAAAATGGACGAAACTTCATGGAAAAAGGGGGGTACTAGATAGGAGGCATGATAGTATTTTGAGCAGGTACTTTTGGGACATTTGCAAATTATCTGAGAATTTTAAGGAACTCGTTCGAATACAAGAAGAAATTCTTACGAACGAAGGTGACCGAATACATTATAAATTTTACACCTCCCCTTTTCGCGAAAATGAAGACTCCAAAATTGAAAAAGCGATGTCAATTTTCGAAAGTGACCATTTCGATGATGAGCATTGCAAAAAAAACATCGAAAAATTCAATGATCTTGGAAAAAAATATATGAACGTAATCAACTCTATTTTAAACAACTATCACCCTGTTATCACTTTGCTTTTAAATAAGGGAGCAAAAAATGATTTTTTAAAAAAGAATTGCATTGCTTTTGACTGCTGTAAAACCATAAACCATATAGTGATAGGCATCATCCGAGAGCAAGCCAATTTACTTCCTCAATTTCTCAAGCTTCAAGAGGGATGTTTGGATCGCCAATCCTCATTTAATCTGCTTCCTAAAGATATTACATCTATGATTAGCCAGATAATGATGGAGGTGCCTTACCTCCATTCCTCAATATATCCTTGCTTATAGCTTTATTAAGCAAAATAAAGAGCTACATCCTACGCGACTGGAGCAGCGATAGCGAAACCCGGGGCCCAATCATTACAAAACGCGCATCCCGGTAGGGGACGCGAGAAAGCGTACAACCTGAATACTATAAGACGCGTCGAGTTATAAAATATCCATTGTCAAGAGATGCTGAATTTGTTAAACTTAAAACTCTCACCCACACTTTAGGTATGAACCGTATGGATAGACGCACGATATTATTTGCTATTGCAGCAATGCTGACTTTGTTTGGAGTAAATACTTTTTTTGACTGGCAACATCAGGAAAAGGTTGACCAATGGAACAAAGAACAACTTGGCAAAAATCAAAGTAGATTTCAACAGCTAGAAGCTAAAATCCAAGAAGATACAGCTACTGCTTCTGATCTTCCACTTGTTTCATTTTATGCTGATCAAGATGCAACAACACTTTTGTCAGAAGGTATCCGTAGTGACGATGCCATTTTCACTACTTCTTGGAGCTCAGAATCTCCGTCCACGGTTTATATCCCATCTAAAGATACAGCACAACCGGCGGAAAAATTCAATCTCACCATTGACGGGAAAAAGACAGGTGAACTTCTCATATATAAACAAAAAGATAAAGAGCCTTTGACATTAGGCAGCTTGCCTGATATTGGAACCGAAGAAGTTCAAATTGTTACTTTTGCAAATACTGCTCAAAAAAGTCCTCCTGAGATTTATTTAGCCGATTACACGAACAATATTTTAAGCTTATCTCAAGAAAAGCTTGATCTTCTCAAACAGAAAATTGATCCAAAGCATGAGGTCAAAGCCACTCTAACTCGAAATGGCATTGCTTTGGTTAAGTCGGGACAGAACTATCTTCCTGTTGGTATTTACTACGGTGCCAAAAAACATTTTGTTCCATTTGAAGACTTAGCTCCAGTTGAAGCCTCCTTAAATCCTAACAAGAAAACGTCACAAGAATATTATGTACTCGAGAATGAATATCAGCAACTTGTCTTCTCGAATGTTGGTGGAGCTCTTGTAGAAATCAACTTACCATTCAAAACGAAAAATGATTTAAAAAGTGTTGTCAGACCCATTGAATTTGATAAAAATATTCATGAAGACCATCCTTATAATGATCATTTTCCTGCTCACCCCTATTTCACTGCAGGCGACAAACCTCAAGGCCCTTATTTAGAGCATCCTGAAGGATCTGTTGGCGGTTATTACCCTCTCCTTAGGCGTGATTTAATAGAGACAGGCGATTGGAAATCTGTCAATGTCAACCCACGTTACTACGCCCTGAATCTTGTTTCCGAATCTCCTGAAACAGCAGAAGCGCTTTACACAGTTAAGCATTTTGATGCAACAACACTTGTTTTGGAATCAAAGCAAAAAAAACGAACAATCACTAAGACATTTAGATTGAATGAAGCTGGAGCTCCTTACACTTTCGATGCAATTATAAAAGTTGAGGGGGATAAACGTGGACTTTGGATTACATCCGGAATACCAGAAGTAGAACTTTTCTCAGGTTCACCTGAGCCAATTCTGAAATACCGAGTTACACGCAACCAAAAGCCTTATGTTGAAGTAATTGCTCTACCAAAAGAATCAACGACAAACAGTTCGATTCATCCGGATTGGCTGGGAAATTCGAACGGATTTTTTGGTATCATCATGGACCCTTTAGAAGATGTAAGTAACGGCTTTTTAGCTTCATATGTACCGGGACAAACTGTTCCTTCTCGTTTAGTTGAAATCGATCAATCCTACAATCGTTTTCAAGCAGAGACTTTCCCCGGCTATCAATTGATGCTACCTTTTAAAGACTCACAAAAAGTCATGAATTTGCGCGTTTTCGCTGGACCTTTTTCAAGTGAAATCTTGAGGACTGTTGACAACGCTTTTTCAGACGCATCTACGGGCTATACCCCTGATTACATCGCGATCCAAACTTATCATGGCTATTTTTCATTTATCTCTGAGCCATTTGCCAAAATCCTTTTTGTTTTGATGAGCTTCTTCCATAGCATTACTGGCTCATGGGCACTTTCAATAGTGCTTTTAACTGTAGCTTTGCGGATCATGATGTACCCTCTAAATGCATGGTCCACAAAATCGATGCTCGGAATGCAACAAGTCGGCCCTGAAATAGCGGCTATACAAGAGCGCAATAAAAAAGACCCGAAGAAAGCTCAATTGGAAATCATGCAGCTGTATAAGGAAAAAGGTGTTAATCCCCTTACTGGCTGCATTCCAATGCTGATCCAAATTCCATTCTTAGTCGGTATGTTTGATTTGCTAAAAACAACTTTTGAACTCCGTGGAGCCTCCTTCATTCCAGGTTGGATTGATAATCTGACTGCTCCGGACGTACTATTTAGCTGGAAAACACCGATATTTTTCATCGGTAATGAATTTCACTTGCTGCCCTTCCTTCTTGGCGGGGTGATGTTTTTGCAACAAAGAATGTCTGCTCCTAAAATTGATGTTAATAAAATGACAGATCAGCAAAGACAGCAAAAAGCCATGACAGCATTTATGCCTGTAATCTTTACAATTATGTTCTACCATTTCCCCTCGGGCTTAAACATCTATTGGCTATCTTCAATGCTACTGGGAATGTTGCAGCAATGGTGGATGCAAAAACAACAAGCTAATGCTCCGGTTAAGCCATCGGTCATCATTATGCCTAAAGGAAAAAAATAGGCCATTCCAAAAGAAAAACATAACCAATAATGGTTGGAAGAAATTAGATAATGTGCAACCATAAGAATAAGTGTGTATCACACAATGTAAGGAGTCCGATGAGATATATTTTTACTTTGATGATTGCCATCCTCGGATGTGTAACAAGCCACTTATCAGCTGCAGATGATTCCGGACACAACGGAGTTACATGGCTGACAAACTATGAAGAAGCTGTTGACAAAGCCAAAAGCTCTTCAAAACCACTTATTCTTTTCTTCACCGGATCTGACTGGTGTAGCTGGTGTAATAAATTAGATAAGGAAGTGTTTGATTCTCAGGAATTCGCTAATGTTGCAGGAGATAATTATGTTTTTCTAAAACTTGATTTCACTCTTTATAGTCAAATTCCACCGCAGTTAAGCGCACAGAATAAACAACTACAAAAAAAATATGATGTCCGTAGCTTTCCGACACTTGTTATCCTCGATTCTACTGCTCAGCAGCAAATCGGAGTTACAGGCTACCGTACAGGTGGTGGACGTCTTTATGCTGATCATTTGAAGAAGATGGTGGATAACCATTCGAACTACAAAGATAAGCTCCAAAGCACTCATTCCCAGAAATTATCTGGGCTTGAGTTGCGTAAACTCTATGAAAAGTCGAAAGAACTCGACCTTCCAAACGACACCAGTTATCTTTTAAAAATTGGCATGGAGTCGGAGCTAAAAAGCTACTTCTTAACTGAAAGATATCGCTTTTTAGCTGAAGAAGGTCTAATCCATGATAAAGAAGCTGTTGCCATCAAGCAACAGCTTTTTGCTTTAGACCCAAATAATGAACTTCACACACACTACGACCTTGCCGTCATTGAATTTGAAGCTTTTAGTGAAGAAAAAGGAAGAAATAAAGATCTAGCGATAAGCCCTCTTCTGGATTATATTGATAAGTTTGGAAGCCAAGATAAAGGGAATTTATGGCGTCTTCAGATGATCATCTCGCAAGTCTATCTTGATAAAAATCAACTTACAGCTTCTCTTAAGCATGCTCAAGCATCTTATGATGCCTCCCCGCCCTCAGTGCAAAGCGAAATTGCTTCAGCCATTAGAAATATTCAGTCTCAACTAAATGTTGCACGTTAATAAAATTCTGTTCTTGGATCCAATATAAGGGTTCCTCGCTACAAAACATCTTCTTATCAATTTAATCTATTGCCCTTTGACCTTTTCTACCAAACCATATACAATTAGTGTTTTCGGTAAATTTCTACAAGCCCTAACAAGGAAATAATTATAATGGAAGTCTCCCGTAATTCAACAACTCCTGATGAATTCGTGCAATTAATTAACGATATTTCTCAAACGGCCATCATGGATGAATATACATTCCAACAACGAATTATGATCATTTTACAAAAAATTGATTTTTCGGGCTATGATCGCTGTACTCTATCTTTCTGTTTTGAAGAACTTAAAAAAGTCTAATCACGATAAAAGAGCAAAAGGATAGTGAAGCTTTACGGATTTTTTTTTCTGAGGTGATCAACAACACTGAGCACTTCCAATATGACAGTTTCCTAAAATCTGAAAATATTCAAAGAACCCGTTCCATCTCCACTAGATGGACACCTACAGCAGTAGTAAACTATGAAGGAAATTTTCTACCTCAGGATATCCTTCAGTCTGTTTTAAGCTATGACCGCAAAATCCCGTTGGATACCCTCACAGACTAATTTAGGGCCTGTACTTACACCATCTAAGTA
>JACDDG010000378.1:0-628 GCA_013817115.1 Parachlamydiaceae bacterium
CATCTATCTACGGTTGAGAATGGAGCGCCTCGCGATTCTCCGGTCTGGTTTCTTTGGGAAGATTCCTGCCTTTGGATTTTTGGGACGTCCAAGGACAGCTTTGTAAAATGGCTGCAGGTTGAATCCAAATGCGCTGCCGGAATTGTAGAATATGACTTAGAAAAAGAAATCCTCAAACAAGTAGGCATCAGAGGAATAGCTTCAGTTTCAAGTTGCGATAAAGGCCGCTTAATGCGCTTTGTGACTAAATACTTAGGAGAAAACAAACAGAATTGGAATTCTTGGTTCATAGAGAATGTTGTCGATCCATTAGATGCCATGATAAAAGTCGTTCCTGCGTCGGTCGTCGCTAAAAACGTTTCGTTTTTTAAAATAGGGCCTATATCGCATTTGATCTCATAAATATCACTTAAACGACTTGTTGAAGGTTGTTGCTGCTTGCTGTCCTCATTTGGTCCACCATTGGTCCACGGCAATGGCTTAGCAGATTGGTCCAAAAGTGAAGTGCCAAATGAATCGTTTTCTGGCAGGCCTCTCAACAAATAAAAGTGAATTGCCTAAAGCCAGAATCGAACTGACGACCTTCGCATTACGAATGCGCTGCTCTACCAACTGAGCTATTTAGGCT
>JACDDG010000378.1:638-3081 GCA_013817115.1 Parachlamydiaceae bacterium
ATTTAGGCTTATACGAAAACACGTTTCTATCTAAATTTACCATCCAGATTCAATGTGGAATTTCTTTCTGTAACAAGAAATGATAAGTCCGTTCTTAGGGATGTGCAGGCTTCTCGTTACAATTTTTCTCTTATCAAAAACAATAAAATGATGTCATGCTAATTTACACAAATGTAATGTGCCTGAATGTGTGTTAAATTTCTGTAATGCTCTGGTTACAGATACTATGAAGATTTTCATTTTCTCTCAAGCTGATTTGTGAAAATTTGTAAGATGTTGATCTTGTGTAAGTTGTAGGGTACAAAGAAACCGATAACCGGTTGTTTTCTCCATCATAATGTCATGAATGTATGATAGAATTAAGCATGCAAAGAAGATTTCATTGACTTTTACTCGAGAAATAGCTAAAACATTAACTTATTGCTCGTCGTGGGCCTGCACGAAAGTGATCGAGCAATCAAAGACATTTAGATTAACTGGATCGATACCGAGATCTACTTTTAGAATTTGGAGAAAACAATGAATTTTTTTAATAAGCTTTTCCTTATTGCCACTTTTGTGGGTATGGGGACAGCTTTTGTACAAGCAGCAGACCAAGACGGAAAGACATTTTTCCAACAAGAAATTGAGGAAAGTGACGCTCAAGTGCTCCGCAATTTTATTAATTCAAAAAGGACCATCCCTTTAGAAGATAAAAGCAGCAACTTAAGTATCAGTGGAGAAGTTCACTTTGAATGGAACTACCAGACTGAAAAAATTAATGGTAGAAATATTCGCGTTTTTACCTTTAAGCAGCCTGATAACGTAAATGATACAATTTTTGTTGTAGGTGATCAAATCGCCGTTGGTAATAATGATTTCGATGCTGAATTTGACCTCTTCTTAGACTGGAAAGCTGATCGCACATGGGCAAGGTCTCACGTGCGTTATGATAACTCCTCTGGTGTAATTGACAATGGTATTGACGAACAAATCGACAGGCAAGGTTATCATGGTAGTGGCTCGGTCGATAACTTACAGCTACGGGAAGCTTATGTTGGATATGAAATTTTCAAAGGTGAAGATAAACGTTTTATCGTTGAATTTGGTCGCCGGGGTAATATTTATAAAGCTTTTTATTCTGAACTACAATTCTCTAGCCGTTTAGATGGGATCATTTTTAAATATAGCAGCAAAACTGGAAAATGCTTTGCTGATTGGTACTGCACACTTGCCGGATTTGTAGTTGATGAACGCGCTACTCATTTTGCATGGGCTGCTGAAGTCGGTCTTGACAATATTCTTAATTCAGGACTTAGCCTTAAGTATTCTTACATCGATTGGCAAAAAAGAGGTTTTAACCGTTATTTTGCAAGAAATCCAATTGGGTTTAGATTCAAAGTTTCTCAAGTTACAGCACAATTTGAGTTTACTCCGAAGTGCCTCGGACATACAATTTACCTTTCCGGAGCATTGCTTATGAACCACATTTCTCCGGGATTTACCTTTATTAATGTTAATCCTAGTCCAAAGGGATACACTCCACAGCGTGTTGAAATCGGTAAACAGAACAGAGGCGGCTTTGTAAATATTCAATATCGGGACATTAATCATGAAGGTGATTGGCTTTTGAGTAGTCTCTTTGGTTATTGTGAAGCCTTATGCGTACCTGACAATGATGTTCGTAACATTGGTACAGGAAATGCCCTACGTGAGAGTCTGACTGCCTATGGACGTGGAAATACGAACTGGAAAGGCTATTTCGTAAGATTTGCTTATGCTATTACAGACAACTTAGTTATAGAGTCCAGTTATAACCGTTCTTGGAATATTAAAAATATCGCAGGAACGCGTAGTTACTCTCGCTACACAATGGAAACAAGCTACTCATTTTAACATTCAGGACTATTACACCATGTCAGCTAAAATGACATGGTATACTAGTTTGGGTTAAGTAGAAATATTTATTAAATAAGTCCGAGATGCGTTGCTTCTCGGACTTTTTTTTATCATTAAATTTATGTCTAGAGAAGGTTTCGATACCTTTATAATTAAAAGCAGCTCATAACAAGATCTAAAAGCGATAACACAAAGTCGCATGGGCGTCGCTTATCATTCTGATCACGCTTTAACTTAATTTTTTTTTGTTAGGCTCCGGGTAGGGTGTAGAATTACGATAAAAAATTCATTCAAAATCCAAGGTAAATTTTGTCTTCTTGATCTTGCCTTCTCTCTGTGTTCTCTGTGATCTCTGCGGTTGTAATTGATACAACATAGCAATCGATTTGCTTGCTGAGTTTGCTTGCTAAGTCATCTGAGGCTATGTTGTTATTTTACATCCACAGACATCACAGACTCGACTTTGTGGATTTTTTTTTGAAAAAAAAAAGCAAATCTGGCACAGTAATCTTTTTTCCAACGACGAATCAAAGGTTATATATGCCAGACTTGCAATCTTCCATTG
>JACDDG010000023.1:0-2500 GCA_013817115.1 Parachlamydiaceae bacterium
TTTTAGGTGTATAAGCCGTTAAACTTGGGTTAACAGTGTGCATCAGGGATTCAATGATGAAAGAATACTCCGCTTTGCTATAGATTCATTAAAGCTTGTCATTCCCAAACTTCTTGCTGACACTCCAAACTCAGATCAAAATGCATTGCTTAAAACTTTCGAGCAAATGGGAATAAATTTTTGTACGGCCTTGGAAATAACGAAAATTTTAGCCTCAGTCGATTTGGATTTGTATGAGAATAATGAACAAGAGAGAATTCTTGGATTTGAAAAACGCTGTGAGCGACTTCCCGATATTGTTCAAAAAATTAAATATTTTCTAAGAAGCACCCTTCAAAATCAGGCGCAGGTTCTGATGGCAGGAGGCTGGATAAATTCGTGTGGGGGGGCACTCCATTTACTATAAAATTGAAAAGCAATCAAATGGGCTTTACACGTTCACTGTATTTAACCGGGGTGCCGGATGCAATAGGCATAAAATATCTATCGAACAAAAAGTACGCTGCTTTGGAAAATTGGTTATCTCCGACATTAGAGACGAAGATTTATTTGAGGATCATTTTATTCAGGGTTTACTTGAATTGTTAATATTCACGCATTACACAAAAGATAATGGTACGACAACAAATTACACCGCTTATGATGAAACAGATCTTTACGATGCTGTTTTGCCCTTGCTGGAAGGAAATTGGCATCTTCCTGAAGAGGTTACCGATCCTTTAGAACTTATGAGCTTACAAGTGAGTGGAACTTGCACGTGGAAATCACTTTGTGCATACGTACGCAGTGAATTATCCTTTAAGCAATTTAAATTATGGAAATTCAGAGTCAAAGAACTTGCACTTAATACTTATTGGGATCAAAACTCCAAAGATTTTTATACGAGACCCAAGAGTATAATCCTTTTTGAAAAAAGTCTTGAAAGCTTTTCACGAACTTTCAAAAAAATGGCTGAAGATCGCTTCATTGACCAAGACACTATCGATCAAACGACGAGACGTATAAATTCATTCTATAATTTACTTGCCGATGAAGAAAAAAAATACCTTAAAAAGTTTCAAATTAAATATCTCGATCAATTTCCTCGGGATAATTTTACTCTCCTATCTGCACTCCCATCAAATGAAGGAATGTTAGTCGAGGAGAACGTTAAAGAATCTGTCGGTGAAGTGGTTGCAATTCAGACCGAAGATTCCGACGACGACTGGAGCGTTTTCGCACGAGAAGTGCAGCAAAAAAGCTGGTCAGCACTAACATTGAACAGCGATTTGAGATTTATCATCGATGAATGCCGTTTACTCAGTAAAAAAGAATGCTATGTACAAATTTCCCAAATCTATCTGGATGTTCTTTTGAGTATCCCCCCGTTTCAAGGATTTAAGAGTGACGGTTTTTGGTTAACACTATCGAAATTGATGCCAAATGAAATCAGCAATTTGATGATCACGCTTTCTGAATTCCAAGGGATATTTTTTGATTGTTCGAAGCATCTGATTGGGAAGTATTGGCGAGGAAATTTTGAAGCTGTATTAGCCTTGTATAAAACTCTTGTCATGCAAGATTGGCTGATTCAAGGCAAAACCCATCAACTGGGACTAGATGGCTTGGATTATCCGCCCGACTATCGAGATCTGGAAATTTTTTCTGAGCATTATTCTACGTCGATGATGCGACAACCCGCTTTTTCTGAAGAATTAGATGTTATTCATCTTTATTTTAAGGAGCGAGCTAAAAATAGTAAAAATTTACTGTTTCATAGAGATGCTCTTCCCCCTGAATATTTACTGTTTCATAGAGATGCTCTTCCCCCTGAATATTTTCAGGGCAACTATAATAATCTGCGTACTAATAAAAAATGGGATTCTTTATCAACCGTTCTGTCCTCTTCAGAGACGTTAAGCAGTCATCCAAACCCAGAACTTTTATTTATTCGCGATGAAATCTGTAAGTTAAACAAAGATGAATTGGATTTAATTGAGAAATTAGAATCTTCTAAAGTTTCAGAGTCTTATTTAAATCGTAAGTTAAGCGAGAATTGCTTTCGAAATTATGATATTACTTTAAAAATTGCCTTAACACTTACGCATTATGAAATTGCAGAGAAAATTCTTCCCTTACACTTGTGTGCCTACCGTAATCAGATGGAAAATACTTGGCTATGGCTGGAAGACGCTTTTAATATCCTTAACACTGATAGCCCGAATGCACTGCCTACGGGTAATCTCCCTAGCAAATGCAGCCTATCTGACAAAAAGAAACTCACTCTAGAGCCAAATATGACCAGAAATTTCGATTCAAAAAAATATAAAATCGAAAGTCGTTTCGCTAAAGAAATCGATCCATCGTCCATATATGGAAGAACAAGATTTTTTTCAAATTTAGAGGAAAAGCTATATATATTTAAACGTGACCAAGAGGGGAATTTAATTAAATTACCTAGCAAGTTTTTAACACGTGAAAAAAACTTACAAATCGTAAAAGCTTTAGCTTTTTTCACGCA
>JACDDG010000023.1:2510-13004 GCA_013817115.1 Parachlamydiaceae bacterium
ATCCAGAACAACTTGATGAGGTCGACAACAGAATAAGACTTAGTCTTTTTTTATTCGAACTCAACCTCTTAAGCAATGAATTTAAGACAAATTATTATTTCTATACCCAAATAAAAAAGTTCATTCTAACCGCTTTTGAACGGTCAAAACAGCTTTGTAAAATTCAAGCTTGTTGCGATTTCATTGTACTGAATTTTCATTTGGACAACCATTGGAATTATTGTAAAAATAATTGTGAGTTTGGAGGTCTAGAACAAACTATTGATGCATGCAGCGAATTAAATAACTTTTTTACAGCCACAACTAATTCAGATGAACAACTGCGAATTGCACATAGCTTCATTATCTGTTTAAGTGCGAAAACTGTATTAAGTAATGAAGACATACGCAATCTTGTTTTTTATCAACTCATTTGTTCTAGGCCCTATGGCGAATTGTCCGGAGGCGATCCTCTGATTTGTGTAGAGTCACAGCGAATTATTTGGAAATATATTGTAGAAATTGATTTAAAAGTCTCAAATAATCCAAATGATTATCTTAATCCTGTTTTTCTTTTTTTAACAGGTACTCACAACACGAGTAAATGGATTAGAGAAGAATGTGGCTTTTATAGAACTGAAGATAGTCATTGTATATTTAATATCCTGAAAAAATACATTGCTTTGGACATCGAGATAGGAAAAGAGATGTCTGAAGAGATGGTTGACAAAATTAGTGGTAATTTTAAATTATTTTTAAAACCAACTTCAGTCGTCCTTTCTATTCATAAAAATGGAGAGAATTCCTATAAGATTCTTACAGAAGACAAGCAACAATATCACTTAATTAAACAAAACTATTCGAGTTTGAGCTATACTATTCTAAAAAAGAAAATCGATGATGGACTCTGGGCAGTTTATACGCCGCATTCGTTATTACGCCATTTTCCTATTATTATTTTGAAATCTTGGATTGTGTGGACATTTAAAAAAGATGGAATTCATTTTTGTCAAATTGCAGATAAAAATGATCACCCCCTCTATCTGATCAGTGCTCCCTTATCGGTTTGTCAGGGAATTGACGCCAAGGATCGTGGCAACACAAAAATTTTTAATTATGATAACGTTAATGATATTAAAGTTGAGAAAATTGGAGAAGAACCTCTGTTTCTTTTAAAAGCTTCAAAACGAGCTTTCACAAATGAAGCTTCGGATGGACCCTCAGAAATTACAAAAAAAACTTCAGAGATGAAAGTCAATGACTCTCCATCTGTTCCTGAAGAAGTTTTGCCTTGCTACATCCATGAACAGTTATATAAATTAGTCGATGTAGATGAAGTCTTTATTTGGGGCGATGAGTCTCATCTGCCCAGACTCATTGAGATACCTCGATTTAATTTAAATTTTAAACCAAAATTTAACGCATCTGATGAGGTCCGATGGGAATCCCTGGAATTTCCGGAATATTATCTGGATAAAAATTCTTATGTAGAACCCTTAGTGAAATTATTTTTCAAAAAATTTATTGTTCTGAGAACTACAGACGGACTTAAGAAAATTCTTCTTAAATCCCCCTTCGCTGATTACTCTAATAACTATATTTCCTATGATTATAATCTAGCTGCAACAAGCAATAAAAGAGAACTTCACATTAAAGGAAATTTAGAAAAAATCACTCTTGCCCATATTGCCATAAAATCTGGGTCTACTGCGGGATATTTGCTAGCCAGAACGCTCTTACAAACCCCCGCTTTATATTCACAAGAGTTAACTGAAGAAGAACTTAGTGCTCTTACTTCGATCATTCAAGGCAAGAAAGAGGGGCCTGAGACAGGTGACCCAAGGGACACAGCCTTAAGACTTAAAGCCTGTGAGTGGATAACAAGGGCGGCAGACATCGTTCACAATCAAGAAATTTTAAACTCTTTAGATGATAATTTTATTGATTGGGTGCTTTATTTGCTTGAGCATTATGCAAAAGTTTATCAGCATTTAAGCGGATTTCTTCTAGCACCAGATACATTTGCTAGACTATGCTTCTTGCATGAAAAGTATAGAGATGAGGAGGGAGGGGGGGGAAGAGAGCTTTCAGACGAGATCGTCACCCTCCTGGCCCACTCGATAAACGAGGTGCAATCCCTAGAGTTAAAACAATTCATTGTTAATTTATTAGAGGAGTTCAAGAGCATGGGCATGATCGAAATGTTTGAATTGGATGAATTGAATGAGCATACATTAGAGAAACTTTTCCTTAAAACCTCTTCACAAAACCAACAAACTCAAGAAATTGTTCAAGCAAATACAAATAAACAAATTTTCTTGACGAGACGTGTAAGTTATTTATTTCTCAATGACGCATTACGAACACTTTATGATTTGTCAACTGTCAAAAATGATTTTTCAATCGTTCGCAAAAAATTTCGATTGCTAAAAGGTAAAGCAGGGGGAGTATATATTTCTTTCTTAGAGAATTTACTCAATAATTTAGAGATAAACAATCTGCGGACCTTAAAAGTGCAGAATCTTTTAAAACAATTTATAGAACTTCAATCGAGCACCTCTGAAGATTTGGACGAAATTAAGAAAAGAGTTATTAAAGAAATGCTTACATTTAATTTTGATTGCTCGAAACAATTTTCGTATAAAATTATTTCTGCTCCCCCAATCAGCTATTCAGCCCATCGTCCTGAAAATAGGTCAATACCATGCAAAAATATGACAACAGGCCTTCAGTTTTTACAAAGTTCTCACTTGCAGAAAAAAAATTATAACTCTAGTCTCTTAACACCCTTGCTTTCGGGCTGTGTAGATGCACAAGTTATTTCTGGACAGTTCCTTACTGATCATTTTTCCAAACTTCCCGGTCGAACCATTAAAAGCTACTATGAGCAACGCTGTGAACATGTGAAAAATGGAGCCTTCTCCGTTCTTGATCTCCCTCAAAAATTGTCTCCGATAGGCAATATTCTTCTTACACGACTCAGGAATGGTATTCAAAAATATCCATTCAGCGATTCAAGCTATGAGCAGACATTTGAAATCATTGACTTGGATAAATTTGTTAAGGAATTAAAAAGTACGATCTCAGAAAAAAATCGATTCCTAGAATCATTAGAAGAAGAATTAAATGTGATAGCCAAAAAACAAACCCTTTCTTTTAATTCTAGAAGATTCTTTGACTATGAAAAATATGATGGGCAGCAAATTCATTTAACTTTAATGGACCTAATCTTTTTATATGCTAAAAATTCCCTGTCTTCGCTCCACCAGATCGATGGGGTCAACACTCTCGAAAAAAAATTGGAAACATTTTTGCTGCTTTCTACAGAAACACAAAAATGGAAACGCTGTTTAGAAAAAGCCAAAGGCCTGAAAGATATGGGGGAAGGCTCGCAAGGGATTCAAACACAAAAAATTGTAAAAGAGATGAGTTGCGAAAGGGTGTATGATCACCTCGAATATCCTTCTTTTCTTGTGCTTGAATATGCCGCTAATATCCTTATACGCAAGGATCAACTCGACAAATTGCTCTCCCTACTCCCTTCAAAAAATAGTGCAAGCTCCATTCTTCAGATGCTTCCAGGGGCCGGAAAAACGAGCGTTCTGATGAAAATCCTTGCTCTTGTCTATGCGGACGGAAAAAATCTTTCAATGGTTGTACTTCCGGAAGAACTTTTCTATTCAATGCAAAAGGAGATCGTTGAAAGTGGATCCTACTTTTTTAATCAGCTCATCCTTCCTTTAGAAATCACAAGGAAAATGGGGCAATCAGCTGAAGCAATGAAAAAAATCAGTTATGAACTTCGTAACATCATCGAAATAAGGGGGGCTGTAATTGCTCCTCCTTCTACCATACATACGCTGTATCTTCTCTATATTGAATCGATTTCAACTTTTAATGTAAAAAATAGTGAAGATCTTCAGAGGATCGGACACCTAAGAGATATTTTAAATATCCTCAAATACCAATGCCATGTCTTAATTGACGAGGTCGACAGTGTTTTAGATTGCAGCAAGCGCGTGAATTTCTCTTGGGGAAAGGCGCTGCACCTTACCGATGAAGAAATTGACCTAACCGTTGCTCTTTACCACATCCTCTTAACCTATGAAGAAATCTCCGGAAAAATAAAACTCAATTTTTATCGCATAAATTCCATGAACGAAGCTCCACCTTTTACTGAAAAAGCTTATCTAGCCATTAAACCCGTTATAGCTGAAAAAGCTATGGAATACCTTTGTTCCAAGTATGAACAACTAAAGAGATTAAAAAGAAGTGAACAGAAAGCATTAATGGCTTTTTTGCTTCAGACAGGAGAACATCAATCTTTAACAATGGAAGAGCAGGTTCTAATTGAACAAGGAAATGCATGCGTTGCTAAAATGGATGACATCAAAATCAAGAATAGCCTTGCCTTACTTAAGGAACAGCTCACTTCGCTTCTTCTTGAGACCCTGCAGGCTGTTTTTGGAGAAAGCTATGGGTTTTCTAAAATAAGTGAAAAGCCATTAGTCATTCCTTATGACAAAGGTAAACCGTGTGAGGGATTTAGATTTGGAAATCCCCATATCGCAGCGAATTACACAATTCAATCTGCGTTGTGCTACGGAATGCCGGAAAATACTGTTGACACTGTTCTCAATGAGATTAAAGAAGATATTCTTAAAGAAATTCTCTTAGGGAAAGATCTAAGGGCAACGAAAGGGTATCAATTTTTTAAAAGAATTTGGAAAGGCGTCGAAGAAATACACCCCTTAACAATCACTCCGGAACAGCAAGTTAACATACATCAAGAAATGAATGCAAATTTGGACACGATCGAATGCGTCACGAAGAAATATCTATTACAATCTATTCAATTTCACGAGCAAAAATATTCCAGCCCTGTGAGCATGCTCCCGTATCTATTTGGAGAAAAGATTAAAGGCTTTTCAGGAACATTATGGAATAGCGATACTTTCCCGGCAAAGATCAATTGCACTCCTGATTACGACATGGACAGTAAAACCATTTGCCTTTTGTTGGAAAATTGTCAAAATGAAGCGGGTTCTCTGGCTATTGCCAATAAAGAAAATGCAGAGGCTGTTTTCGATGCATTAGAGAAGTTTTTCGACAAAGGTATTGCTATTTCTGCACTTATCGATGGTGGAGGCTATCTCAATCGAGAATGCCCTTATGAAATGGCTAAAAATTGGCAAAAACGTGTGAAAGAGAGGCAGAATAGAGACCTAGATACAGAGAGTCCTCCTCAAGGTATCTTATGCCATGATAAGGACAGCAAACTCTTCTTGCAAAAGCCAGACGGCACGATCACCTCATTGACAACTGAACTCCCCGTAGATCAACGCTTAACGATCTTCCGTCAGCCATTTACAATAGGAACCGACATCCATCTGCCTCCAAAGGCGGTCGGCGTCGTTACCATCGGACAGAGTGTATTGCTTAGGGACATCATCCAAAATGTCAGAAGGATGAGGCAGCTTGATGAACGGCAAAAAGCCCTGTTCATGGTTTCTAAAGATGTTCGTACTTTGATTGCTTCGACCTTACAAATCAATCAAAAAGATGTGGATATCAAATCCATTCTCAAATTTTCTATCATCAATCAAATTAAATGCCTAGAGAAAGATAGCGCCATGTCTGTGAGAGGACAAATGCTTTCGATCATTCAAGCTGAAATTCTTAATACAATGCTGCAAACGGAAATCTCTCCAGAGGAGCTCAAAATTTTTATTCACCCTTCTATTGAAAAGATCTTCTCTCCTATCCAATCGATGCAAGCCTGGGATATGTATGGGCAAATTTCTGTTCATTGTAATACCGTTGAAGTTTTGAGCAAAGAAGCTGAGCGGATCATTTTGATGCTGAAAGAGGCGATGGAGCATTCCCCAAAACTCAAAAAACATGTAAGTTTTGGCTCGATAATTAAAAAAATAGAGCAACTTTCAACCACACAATTAATGCCTGAAACTCTATTGACAAATCCCACTGAACACCTCCGCGAGCAAGTCAAAATACAAATAAAAACACAAGAAAATGTCAAGCTGCACACTCAAGATCAAGAGGCTTCTCCAATAGAGCCATTAACTTCTTGGAGAAGTCATAATTGGATGGATTCAGCCTTTTTACCCTCCTCTCGGATGAAATATAACAATTTTGGTAAGCCTGAGCCGCACGATTATCGCCCATTCGGGTTTTTCCCATTCTCTAGCTATTTAAACCCACTTAGTTTTAACTCTTCTATTTTTTCGCCTTTTTTATTCACTTCTACCAATTTTGCATGCCCAAAGAATTTCGGCGCAAATTCTCCCTTCCCTTTTGGAGAGAACCAAAAAAGAATTGAACTGATGATGATTATTGAAGAAGTGGGGAACAATCAACCTGTATATGGACTCGTATTTGTAGATGACAATGATGCAGCTATAGCTAGAAAGCTTGAAAAGATGCCAGTTAATGTTTGCCTTTACGATCTCTTTATCGGACCTTTGCGCTGCGGAGAGCAATTTAATCTCAACGGTCTACAAACAGATAACAATGTACGTTTGGCTCTCTTGCAGGCTAAGCTACTAGCTGGAAATTGGCAATTTTCAGAGGAAGAGCTGAATCTTCTCAAGAATTGGGCTAGCATAAACGGTCACCAAGAGATCGCTAAGTTATTCAAAGAGGTGATTTATAAGCATTATGAAGAATCTGACTTACTTTTAGCCCGGATTGCCCCTATCTTTCAGCTTTGACAAATCAGCTTAAGGCCTTTCTCTTACATTGAAATACACCGCTGCAGCAGCGATTAAATTGCACCCCACCCGTGTTTTAAAAAAAGCAAAAACTTGCATAATCGTAAAATTAGGAGTATACTCCAGAAAATGACCCAATTTTTTGGAGTGTACTCATGTTTCGCTTCAGGACCGTCCCTATCGGGACTCGAATTTGTAAATATCCCTAGGTTGCACCTCCGGTGCTACTAAAGGCTAAGGACAACGTCATCCCCATGGGACTTTAGGGCAATTTCTCTTAAAAAGATTTCGGTGAAAAAGAAATTCCCCAAAAAAAAGATTTCTACTCGGAAATAAGTTTTATTTTATCTAAGACCTCTTGAATTTGCGCAGCTGTACCTATTACATTTTGCCCTTGAGGGGAAAATACTATATTTGATGAATCTATCGTAAACTTGCCAATAGTTACTCGAGAAGTGGAGGCCGAGTCGGAATATTCATAAGGGATAAAGTCCAAGCTCCCAAAAGAAAAAACTGGGTTTGTATATCGAGGCTTTGTCGCGTCTTGCATGAGTAGTGTTAAATGCATTTTTTTTGCGCGCTTAACAGCAAAATCGACAAGTCCTTGTTCTAATTTGGGATCAACGAGTGAGGGGTAAACCCTTCCCATAAAGAGAATCGGCTTTTTTTCTTTATCATCCCATAGAATACGCAATAGACTTCGTGCTATTATTTTCCCGTCTTTATCTTTTACTGCTAGTAATCGGTTTTTACCATCAAAGACATAAGCGATAAGGCATTTATTAAATGATGGGTCGCCATTAATTCTTAAGCAGCTTCCTGCGACTTCTGTTCCTGAAAGGAATAGATCCATATAGTGATCAGTATCCTCGATTGTAAACTTGTTATAATTTTCCTTGGAAACGTTTTGTTTGACCAACCCTGTCAGAATCCCTTTGACATCATTTTGAAATTCAGAAAATTGCGGGGAGTCGTGGATTATAGTGTTCAAATCCTTATCGATCTCTTTTAAAATCTGTTTTTGATCCTCAAAGGTCAACTCCTTAACGGTCAGTTTTAAACAATTTTTTTGTAGATTCAATACAATTGTGTTTTGGTTGGACTGCAATTGATTTTCAATCTCACTGAGGGTTTCTTCAAAGGTATTGGTTTGATTCAGGAAATCAAAAAGCAGAGGAACATATTCTGATTTCAAGTGCCCGTGCTCAATAAGGTTCTCTTTAAAAAGCTTAAGAAAATCGAAGGATTTGACTTTAGCATCAGTATCTACAAGAAGATTCCAAGAGGAGCCTTTTCCCCTTTTTTCCATTCTTTAAGAAGGTCCGGATTTTCAAAAAACACTTTTTGAAGATGCTCACTTTTTTGTATGTTGTAGCGCATCTCAGGAAAGGCATCTGCTAAAATTCCGTCTAAACCGATACTAAGGCATTTTAATAATTGAGTGTTAGAGTGTAATTTTGCTGCGTAAGTAAGAATAAAATTAGGAACTCGCGTGCCACTAAAATATTTTGCATATTGTTCTGAAAAATTATCTATTTTTTTAGTTGGAATGAGCTCTTGTATATTTTTTTGTAGAATATTTGTTAAAAAGGTGGTTTCAAGATGGCTTTTCTTTAATTGAGAAATTTTATTCAGATCCTGAAGAACCTGTATGGCATACAAGGTAGGCATGAGGCTTTGCGAGTTAATTTGCAAGAGAAGATGTTGCTTATCTTCGGTATTCAGTTCTTTACTTTTCAATATAATGTGAATGCTATGGACATAGATTCTTAAATTTTTTCCATCTCTTAACATGCTTTTGGAGGCTGTTTTTAACTGGAGTTCGCACACTTTTTGATCAATTCCTTGTGCATAGAGGGACGAAATGATTAGTATCGGTATTTTTGTGTGTGGAGGATGCTTAATCTTTAGAAGAGATAAAGCGTGTTTTTTCCCAACTTCATTTTGCATTAACTCAACCATTAGGTTAGTTAATTGAAGCCGCATTTTAGGATCTGCATAGTTAAGGACGGATGTTAAAAATTCACAGTCTAAAATAAATTTAAATTGCTCAGAAGAAATTTTTTTATAAGCAGAATATCCTAAAAAAATCGTCACCCATAAGAATACTTGCTTTTGGATAAAAGGATCTTTCTGGAGGGTTTTAGCGAATATTTCTTCAAGAGATGGCCATTCTTGAGAGGTGCTAAAGGAAGAAAGAGATTCAGAAACTTTTGTAAAGTCCACATCTTTTTGACTCAATAGGTCGAAAGAATTCATGAGTTCAGGCTTTAAATAAAGATCCATACTCTCTGAATTTAAACACATATCATCAGAAAAGTTGTAGTTGCTAAAATGTTCACTTGCTTTTCCTTGTGAATTAACAAGTGCGATCAAGAAAATATTTACTAAAGCTACCTGATCTTGAATGTGATATTTATCGATATTTTTGGATAATAATGTACCATTATGTGCTGCAGCAACTTTAGCAATTTCAATGAGCGCCCTTTCGTTTGTAATGTGGTATTTTTCAATCAATTCAGAGGCCATTCCGCTTTGAGCAACTGCGATTTTAGCGATTTCTATTAATGCTGCTTGGCTTCTTATGCCATACTTCAAAATGAAATAGGAGGTGTATTCTCCATTTTTAGCTGCTGCGATTTTCGCGATTTCAACCAGCGCCGCTTGATCTCTAATATTGTATCGTTCAATAAACCCGGATGTAGCTCTGCCATTTTGAACCGCGGCAATTTTAGCGATTTCTATCCGCGCTTTTTCGTCTTCAATCCCGTAATTTTCGATCCAATTGGATGCCCTAGCATCTTGAGCTACAGCAATTTTAGCGATTTCAATGCGTGCTTTTTGATCTCCAATCCGGTAAGATTCAAAAATCTCAGATGTTGAGTCACCATCTATAGCAGCAGCGTGTTTAGCAGCTTCAATCGCGAATAGTGTATTGCGTGAAAATCGAAAATCGGCAAATTTGTTGAATGAATCAATATTGAAAACTTTAACAAAAAATGTATAGGCTAATTTTTTTTCTTCAAAGTTAGAAATTTTTTTTTCAATAGTGTTGATTAGTATTTCTTTTGTTTTTTGATTTTTAGGAAGCTTTAGAGAATGTATAGTCGGATCATCTGATTTAGAAACAGAATCGAGTGTATTCGAATGCGTAGTTGAGATTTTTTGCTTAAATGTTAATTTATCTGCGAAGTTGCTGGAAGAATGATGTTTTATAAAAAGTGAAAGCGAATTTTCAAAAATGGTTGCAATGCATTTTTGAGGTTGTTTTTTATGTTTATTAGGAGTTCTTTCATTTATTGTATGTGCAGATTTGAAATATTGCATCGACGGATATTTTATTGAATTCCTAAATGATGTAATTAGCATTTTATCTCCTAAAGAATTTATGTTCAATGGTATTATGTTTTAATTGTGTTTATGAGTCAATATAATATATGCATTTCCAACTATAATAAAAACGAATATCGGCATTCCACAGGTAGTTTTGGTGGTAAGTAAGAGAGTTTTTTCTAATATCTGTCGTTTGGAAGCAATAACGTAGCCGACATATAACTCAGAGCCACGATCGTAATATTAGCAAACGTAGACCGCAGCAAAAATGGAGCTCATCTTTCGGTCATCCTTTTAATTTATTTTTTTTGAAAAAAGTTTTGCAGCTTAAAACATAACCTGAAAATCATTTTGTAGCCCAAAAGCCGATATCGGCTTTTGGGCTATTATGCCGAATGAATTATTATGCCGATAACTTTTTTTCAAATTTGTCTACAGGTCAGCTTAGGGT
>JACDDG010000379.1 GCA_013817115.1 Parachlamydiaceae bacterium
GGGTGCAGCGATAGCGGAACCCGGGGTTCGAATCATCTCAACACGTGCGCCCCGGTAGGGGCGCCAGAAAGCCACCAAGCGCCGTAACACCTATGTAAGCCATCCGTGCGTTGCTTGATGCGAGTGAGGCTTTGCCGCAGCTTTGGGAAGAGCAAAGATGCCTTTGTCCCCCATTGAGGGACCTCTTTTTTAAATCCCTCAAATAACTGTAAAAAACTTGTGAGCGTCAAGTCTATGGCCACAGATAATTTTATAAATTCTTTGGGGGCTTAAAAAGAAGTCCCCCTCCATGGAACGAAGGCATTTTTGCTCTTCCCACAGCTGCGGCAGACCCTTAGCTATAGGCTACAAAAAGATTTTCAGGATAAGTTTTTAACCGCATAACTTTCAAGAAAAAATTGAGTTAAATGCATGATTCCAATGCCGTGCTAAAATTGCTGCTTCGCAGCTTTGTCAAAAAAACTTTTGTGTAGAACTATGGTCACAAAGACGCAAAGAAACGCAAAGGGCTTATCGCGGCGAATCACTATCATTCATTTTCTGATCACTTACTCATAGCCAGGATTCGTCGATTTGAGGTAAAATAAGTTGTAAAACAAGCTAAGCCAACTTCTTTCAAGTATGACTCAACAATTCAGTAAATATGCATCCGTAATTTTAGAGGTCTCAATCGACAAGTCGCTCGATTATGGAATCCCGGACGTACTCATATCGGAACTTCGAGTAGGCATGCGAGTTGAAGTCCCTCTTAGAGGCCGGATGCAAGAAGGTTATGTAACTTCAATTAAAGATCAACCGGATTTTACTCCCGTAAAACCCATTCGCAAAATCCTTTCTTCAGTCGAGCTGATTACTCCGGACCTTTTTGAACTGGCACTATGGATGGCTCGTTACTACTGCGCACCCCTACGTCAAATCTTCAAAGTAATGGTTCCCTCGAGTTTGCGCGGCAACGCCTCGGCCAAAGAACAACTTTATGTGACACGCAATAAAACTCGCGATCAACTTGCAGATTACTGTCGCGAAAACCGGGATAAGCTACCTGCTCAGGTAAAAGTTTTGGATGTGATGTTAAAAGTGACAAAAGGAATTCTGCTTTCTGAACTTCTCGAAGTAACAGACGGCTCAAAGAGTCCTGTTGACACTCTTGTCAAAAAAGGACTCCTCACTGTTGCTAACATGCAGATCGATCGCTCCCCTCTTGAAAACCAAGAATATTTTAAAACTAAACCAAAAGTCTTTACAAGCGAACAGCAAATAGCTTTTGAAGGTATTTCACACACTTTGGATCAGAACATTTTTGGTGTGCATTTAGTCCATGGGGTTACAGGTAGTGGCAAAACAGAGATTTATTTACAAGCTATTGAAAAGGCTTTAAATGCTAATAAAAGCAGTATCATGCTCGTCCCTGAGATCTCTTTAACCGGTCAGACGATTGAACGCTTTCGTTCACGTTTTGAAGGAAACATTGCGATCTTACATCATCGCCTAAGCCAAGGTGAACGGTTTGATGAATGGCATAAAATTCAGCGCGGAGATGCCAAAATTGTTATCGGAGCTCGTTCAGCTGTTTTTAGTCCTGTCGTAAACTTAGGCCTTATCATCGTCGACGAAGAACATGAGAACTCGTATAAACAAAGCGAAGAAGCTCCGTGCTATCATGCCAGAGATATGGCCATCATGCGCGGTAAATTAACTGGCAGCGCCGTAATTCTTGGCAGCGCCACCCCTTCACTCGAAAGCTATTACAACGCCAAAAATGGGAAGTACCATTTGAGTACTTTGCTACAACGTGCGGCGTCTGCTTCGATGCCGGATGTAAAAATCATTGAAATGAAACATGAGTACACTAAGGCTCAAGGGTTCACGAATTTTTCTGAGGCACTGTTAGATGGCATTAAAAAGCGGCAAGAAGTCGGAGAGCAAACAATTTTATTCCTCAACAGAAGAGGCTTTCACACGTCGCTTCTTTGCCAGGAGTGTGGTGTTGCTGTGCGGTGCATTCAATGCGACCTGGCCCTCACTTTCCATAAAGGAGAAAGCTCGCTACGTTGCCATCTTTGCAACTACGAAATAACACCTCCACCAAAATGCTGCCCTACATGCAAAAATCAAAATCCCATGAAATTTAAGGGTGTGGGAACCGAACAAATAGAACGTTCATTGCACG
Source organism: Parachlamydiaceae bacterium (assembly GCA_013817115.1). Classification (GTDB taxonomy): domain Bacteria; phylum Chlamydiota; class Chlamydiia; order Chlamydiales; family Parachlamydiaceae; genus JACCRY01. Next base: position 2,171 of record JACDDG010000379.1, read on the forward strand.
CTATTTTCCCGGAGATGCGCACAATTCGGATCGACGCAGATACAACACGTCACAAAGGTAGCCATCAGCGTCTCTTGCGAGAATTTGCTACAGGAAAAGCTGATGTTCTGATAGGCACACAGATGATTGCCAAAGGCCTTCATTTTCCTCAGGTAACATTAGTCGGAGTGTTGAATAGCGATGCTACTTTAAATTTACCGGATTTCAAAGCATCCGAAATGGCATTTCAATTAATTACGCAGGTGTCTGGTCGTTCTGGGCGCGGAACAATGCCCGGAGAGGTCCTTATTCAGACATGCATGCCGGATGATCAAACCATTATCCACGCATCCAAATGCGACTTTTTAAGCTTTTACGCTGACGAGATCTCTTCACGTGAAATGTTTAATTACCCGCCCTTTTCACAAATGGTCAAGGTTGGCTTTTCAGGGCTAGAAGAGAAGCTGGTGTTAAATTTTGCAGAACATGTTAGGCTGCAACTAGCTCAAAGGTTACCTAAAACATTTGAAACCAATCCAACAGTCCCCTGTGGATACGCCAAAATTAAGAATCGATATCGTTACCAATTTTTAGCCCGTGGGCCAAGCGTCTATCCTATTAATCGAACCATGGAAGCTTTAATGCAAACGATCAAGCTACCACGCGATCTACATATGACCATCGATGTCAATCCTACTTCGACGTATTTTTAGTAAGAGCAAAATATTTAGTACGCCATTTCAACGATGCTTTTCAATTAATTCTACTTTGAAAAAGTTATGCAGCTTAAAACATAACCCGAAAATCATTTTGTAGCCCAAAAGCCGATATCGGCTTTTGGGCTATTATGCCGAATGAATTATTATGCCGATAACTTTTTTTCAAATTTGTCTACAGGTCAGCTTAGGGTCTTTT
>JACDDG010000024.1 GCA_013817115.1 Parachlamydiaceae bacterium
CTAGTACTGTGTCTTGCAAATCCGCTTACAATAAAACTTCGCCAAAGTGCCCGGGGTTAAATGATCAAAAATGACCCAATATTCATATATGGGGTCATTTTTGATCATTTAACCGCGAGCGCTTTCGCGGAGTTTTATTGGAGCGGATTTGCAAGACACAGTACTAGGTTTAAGCCATTGTGAAAATTATGCAAAAAACAGGCAAAATTCCTTTTTAGTTTATAGCAGCGGCATAGCCCAACTCGCATCAAGCAACGAGTGGCTAACAATTGTGGCTACGCACTTAGGCGGCTTTCTGGCGCCCCTACCAGGGCACACGTTTTGTCATGATCCACAACCCCGGGTTCCGCTATCGCTGCACCCGGGGCTATTAACAGTTCCCCCTACCGGGGGATAGAAGCATGAATGGGCATGTGGTCTGATGATTGGAATGACATGCTTCATTTTGCTACCAACTTTACTCGCTGAAATCATAGTTTGGACTTTTTCTTTAACTTGACTTTATAAACAATTTAAGAAAAAATTGGCTCTGATACTATGCCAAATAAAAGCAAGCAGGAATTTATGCTGAAAGAATTACTCGATAATGGGAAACTACTCATTGACCACTTTTTTCACAATCTAGATCTAGAAGAGGCTGAAAAACTCGTAAATACCCTTGAAGAGTGCGATGGCACCTTATTTTTTAGTGGAATTGGCAAAAGTGAAGCAATGGCTAAGAAAATAGCCGTCACAATGACCTCTACAGGAACTCGTGCCCTTTTTATGGGAGCCACAAATGCCTTGCATGGAGATATCGGAATTCTTTCTTCAAACGACATCTTTATTCTTCTTTCTAAGAGTGGTGAATCAGAAGAACTTCTGAACCTCGTTCCTTTTATCCGTAATAGAGGGGTTAAAACTATCGCGATTGTTTCCGACGGTTCTAGTCGCTTATCGCGCATGTGTGACATGAGCATTACCTTACCGCTTTCACGTGAACTTTGCCCTTTTAATTTAGTTCCCACAACTTCGATGCAAATTCAAATGATTTTCGGGGATTTGTTAACCATAGCCCTCATGAAACGAAAAAATTTCAGCCTCGGCCAATATGCAGAAAATCATCCTTCAGGAAAAATAGGCCGTCGCATCACTAAAAAAGTTGAAGATTTAATGTTGCAAGGCAGCGCTCTTCCCTTGTGCCAGCTGGAAGATAAAATTCATTCTGTCATTATGGAACTATCCAAAAAACATTGTGGCTGTGTGCTAGTTGTAGATTCTGATAAAACGTTAAAAGGAATTTTCACTGATGGAGATCTAGGTAGAGCTTTAAGCAAACATGGTCCGGAAATTCTTAGCGTCCCGATAAGCGAACTAATGCACTCGCTACCTCGATCCATTTCTAAGAAAAACCTTGCTTGGGAAGCTCTTCAAATGATGGAATCTGATCCTGCTCATCCTATTACAGTGTTGGCAGTAATCGATGACAATAACACTGTTGAAGGCCTCATCAAAATGCATGATATCTTACAAGCCGGAATTTAGGAGGAGACAACTCATTAAATTCACCACAATTGCAATTTAAATATTAACATGTTAAAATCATGATAGGTGTGGACAAGCTATTTATAAGAATTATATTGTTGTTTTATTTAAAAAAAGCGAGGCACGTTATGGGTGATATGAAAAGCCCCCTAAACTCTTTCAGTGATTCGGCGAAAAAAAATAAACTTGAAGTAGCTGCAAATACTGGACTTGGCATAAGCGACAACAACCCTCTAAAACCGGCAGCCCGTCCGCCAAAACACGATTATAATATCAGCCCTAACATTCTTTCAATGCTAGAAAAAATGGCCAAAATGCAAAAAGAGATCGACGATAAAATTGATGAGGCCATACATAAACAAGGTATTACTAGAAGCCAACTCGATACCTATTTGAATGACTCAAAAAATTTTACACCTGAACAACTCGATTTTATTAAAAAGACTAGATTCGAACTCGTCAACAAAGTTTTGGCGGCGACCAACATTCCGGATATTTCTGACACAACATCTGAAAGTCCTACTAGCGCTAAAAGAGGCAAGGTTAAGTCTATCGGAACGCGTCGTAACTGGATACCTACGCGCTAATTTTTTTATCAATTTACTTGTGAGCTCTCCCTTTGGAAAATAAATCTCTTGAAGAAGCTGTCAAACGACGACGCACATTTGCTATCATTAGTCACCCCGATGCAGGAAAAACAACACTGACTGAAAAGTTACTGCTCTACTCTGGCATGGTACACACTGCCGGCATGGTACGTGGACGCAAAGGCCGCAAAGCGGCTGCTTCTGACTGGATGGCAATGGAACAGGAAAGAGGTATATCTATTACCGCTTCCGCCATGCAATTCCCTTACAAAGATGCAATTATCAACGTACTCGACACCCCTGGGCACCAAGACTTTTCCGTCGATACATACCATACACTAACAGCGGCTGATTGCGCCATCATGGTGATTGATGCTGCAAAAGGTGTTGAAAAACAAACTTATAAACTTTTTGAAGTTTGTAAGTTGCAATGTATTCCCGTTTTAACTTTCATTAATAAGATGGATATGCCCTGTCGTGATCCACTTGATCTTATGTCCGAAGTTGAAGAAGTATTGGGAATTAACGCTTTTGCGATGAACTGGCCCATCGGAGAAGGAAGGGATTTCACAGGAGTCTATGATCGCATTGCTAAAAAGTGCATTATTTTTTCAAGAGTTTCTACGGGCGGAGCTCAAAAAGCTGAGATTCATCGTTATGAGCTCGAAAATCCTGCAATAGAAAAGATTTTAGGGAAAGAGGGAATTAAAAAGCTTAAGCAAGAGTTAGAGCTCTTAGACATGGCCGGCAATGCGTTTAACCATGAAGAATTTCTCCAAGGTAAAGTCACTCCAGTCTTTTTTGCTTCCGCATTGACCAACTTTGGTGTAGAACCATTTTTTGATGCATTTGTGGATTTAGCTCCCTCCCCACAAAAAAGGATTATTGACTTTCCAAATGGAACTGAAGGTTATGTAGACCCTGTTGAAAATCAATTCAGCGCCTACGTTTTTAAACTACAAGCGAACATGGACAAAAAGCATCGGGACAGTATGGCCTTTCTGCGCATTTGCTCAGGGCGGTTTGATCGCGATTTGGTTGTTAAGCATCATCGCCACAACCGTGAGATCCGTTTATCGAGACCTCATAGCATGGTGGCAGGAGAGCGCTCGACAGTTGATTGTGCCTACCCCGGAGATATCATCGGAGTCATTAACCCGGGCGTTTTTGCTATCGGTGATACAGTCTCTTTGTCCGGAGGATTTAATTTTAAACCTCTACCACAGTTTCAGCCGGAAATATTCGCTAAGCTTTCTCCAAAAGACATTGGAAAGCGCAAAGCTTTTGACAAAGGAATTTTGCAACTTTCGGAAGAAGGCGCTATTCAAATCTTGAAACCACTTGACGGTTATAGTGACCTCATTTTTGCAGCAGTCGGTCGACTCCAATTTGAAGTGATGCAATATCGTCTAAAAGACGAGTATAATGTGGAAACTCTTTTAACTTACTTGCCTTTCGATTGCAGCGGATGGCTAATCGGTCCACTTGAAACATTTAAAAAACCATCAACTGCTATGATCGTGAATGATCATTATGGAAAACCGATGGTTCTTTTCGGCGAGAACTGGGAAAAACAATACGCCATGAGGGAAAATCCGAATCATCAGCTGATTGATATTGCATAAGATAAACGTTAAGAAGGCCGAGAGGCCCTCTTTTTCTTACGCAAAGATTGCATTTAGCCGAATCAAAACACCTGCGCGACCATTTGATTACAAACTAATGCCAAAACAACGCCCCCAAATCACGCCCCTTGTTGCAAATTTTGCTCTAGAATATTCTTTATAGATTTAAACCTTGCTAGAGAGTTCTGAATAGTCAATCCAAGAAATTGTGCTACTCCATAGCCATTGCTGGAAACATTCAAATTAGTAACCTTCCAATCTTTACCGAGCTGTGAAACATATTGGGGTGAGGTAACTCTATTGTAGTCCTCAATATAATAGTCAAATTCATTGATTAGCATCTTTATTTTTCTAAGCCCCAGAGAAGAGTTCCAATTGTCCGTAATTTCCTTAAGTGTAACATATGAATTAAATTCTTTAAAGCCTGTGAATGGTTTCAAAATACGTGCTGCTAAAACACATGATACAAGAATGCCGGATATTGCTAAAAAAGGCCAATAGGTAGCAGTAAAAGTGGCTGCTCCAATAGCAGGAAATAGACTTAACACTAACACATTCCAACCGATATCACAAACTTTTAAAATTAACAATTTTTGCTTGATTGCTTTTTCCCCTAACAATTTCTCATACTCCGTTACCCTATCGCAAACAAGTTGGCCATCAAGTCCAGATTCTTTTAATGATATGTTCATTTACTCTCCTTAATTTAGTTTGTTATTATACCAGTAGTCATACTATCACATCCAAACTTTTAAGACATAAAAAGCCACCTTAAAACCTTTTTAGCTAAATCACGAATCTTGGCACTCAGATTCAAATTCTGCTAATTTGTCGCGCCTCTTGACATTTTTTTTTGTCCCGCCTACAATGCTTAACAAATGGTGATCTTTAACACAGGAGATTCGACAATGAAAAACATAAGACCCCTAGGCAATCGAGTTTTAATAGAACGTTCAAAAGCACAAAAGACAAAGGGAGGAATACTCCTACCTGATTCCGCACAAGAAAAACCTAAAGAAGGGACTGTCATCGCAGTTGGACCAGGAAAGTGTAACGATGAAGGCAAATGCGAACCGTTAAATCTTAAAGTCGGCGATCGCATTCTATTTAGCGCCTATGCAGGTACTGAAATCAAAGAAAGCGGTAACAATGGAAGCGGCGAAGGAGAATTTTTAATTCTTTCTGAAGATGACATCCTTGGCGTTTTAGTCAACTCGTAAAGAACATTTACATATCAGGAGCTCAAACCATGGCTAAATTACTACAATTCCACGATAAAGCTTTGAAATCAATTGGTAAAGGCGTGCAAATGCTTGCCAAGGTTGTCAAAGTTACTCTAGGCCCAAAAGGACGCAATGTCGTCATTAAAAAACCATTTGGCTCTCCCCTCTCAACCAAAGACGGAGTTACGGTTGCCAAAGAAGTTACTTTAGAAGATAAATTCGAAAACATGGGTGCACAACTTGTCAAAGAAGTCGCTTCAAAAACATCCGACAACGCTGGTGATGGGACTACAACTGCGATTGTGCTTGCTGCAGCGATTTTTAATGAAGGCGTCAAAAATGTAGCCTCCGGAGCTAACCCCATGAGCTTAAAACATGGTATCGATATAGCTGTCGAAGCCATTTGCAAAGCTTTGGATTCCCTAGCTTCACCTGTCAACACGACAAATGAAATTAAGCAAATTGCTACTATTTCAGCTAACAATGATCCGGAAATCGGACAGATTCTAGCAAATGCTATGGAGAAAGTAGGTAAAGACGGAATCATTAGCGTTAGCGAAGCTAAAGGCACTGAAACTACTTTAGACGTTGTTGAGGGCATGCAATTCGATAAAGGTTACCTCTCCCCATATTTCATTACGAATCCTGAAAATATGTCGGTAGAACTAACTAACGCTTCGATATTGATCACATCCAAAAAGTTATCGACTGCAAAAGAACTCGTTCCAATTCTTGAAAAACTCATGGAAAAAGGCCCCCAACCCCTTCTTATTATAGCAGAAGATATAGAAGGCGAAGCTCTTGCTACTTTAGTAGTCAATAAGCTGAAAGGAAATTTGCCAATTTGTGCCGTCAAAGCTCCTAACTTTGGAGATCGTCGCAAGGCAATTCTTGAAGACATCGCAGTATTGACTGGCGCGACATTAATTACAGACGAACTTGGCTTAAAAATCGAAGATGCTACTCTTGCCATGCTGGGCAAAGCCAAAACAATTAAAATCACCAAGGAAGAGACCACAATTATTGATGGAGCAGGCACGCCTGCAAAAGTTAAAGAACGCGTAGGACAAATCAAGGGTGAGATTTCACGCCCATCGATCTCTTCCTACGATAGAGAAAAACTCGAACATCGCCTTGCACACCTTGTTAGCGGAGTAGCTGTCATCAATGTAGGTGCTGCAACTGAAACTGAATTGAAAGAGAAAAAAGCCCGTGTTGAAGATGCTCTGCATGCTACGCGAGCAGCTGTTGCAGAAGGGATTGTTCCCGGCGGAGGCGTTGCGCTTTTAAGAGCTGTTCACAGTCTAGATAATTTGCAACTGACCGGAGACGAAGCCGTAGGGGCCTCGATCATCAGACGTGCAGTTTTCGCACCTGCGACAGAGATAGCTAACAACTGTGGACAGCAAGGGAATTCGATTGCAGAGAAGATTTACGAAGGCAAAGGTGACTTTGGCTATAATGGTCTCACCGGTAAATTCGAAAACCTGATCGCTGCAGGAGTCATTGACCCTGTAAAAGTAACGAAGAATGCCCTAGGAAATGCAGCATCCATTGCTGGCTTGCTTTTAACAACGGCAGCAATGATCACTACTAAACCAGAGCCTAAAGGCAGTCAAGCAGCAATGAGTGGTGGCGGCATGGGCGGCATGGGCGGAATGGGCGGAATGGGCGGAATGGGTGGCATGGGCGGAATGGGAATGATGTAGTAAAAAAAGAGACAGCGTTGACGCCCTGCGATGTAAGCTTCCCCTCTTCTAAAGCTTTTTACGCATAGGAAGGGGGCATAGACATAGTTTTACCCATTAGTTTTTTCTGTTCTCTCTCTATGTTCTCTGTGGTGTAAATGAAGGTAAACATTTCGATAAATTTGTTCACTGAGTATTTCGCGTAAATATCTCCAGTAAAAGTTGGAGCTTATTCACAACCACAGAGATCACAGAAAACACAGAGAAAGGACAAAGTTTGTCGAAAAAGTTATGAGCTCAGAGATGCTGAGGAAGGCTGGTAAGAGAGTAAACGACCTTACCTTTCCTTGCCTTCCTTTGCGTCTCCGGGCTTATGCGTTAAAAAGCTTCCCGATTGTCCGAGTGTCGTTTTACCTTTTTATGCTGAAGTTTCTAAGAAAAAAAACTAAAATTTATTATGCCAAATTACGATTATAAATGTACACAATGCAAATATGCGCGCGAAGTATTTCACAAAATTACTGATGAACCTTTAAAGTTATGCCCACAATGCGGTCACGAGACTTATCGCCGTGGGCCTGGAGGAGGAAGCGGTGTTGTTTTTAGCAAAGGTTTTTATAATACCGGCTACATGACACCTCCCCCTATCGAAACTGATTCAACAAAAAGTAGTGGCTGCTGCCCTTGTGGCAAAAGCCCAGCATCCTGCGGGGAGTAGGGAAATATGATGGAATGTTTTGGATTTTGCACAGCCTCCACATACTCACTTAAACCCTTATTCGAAATGCTTCGAACTAAATACAAGGCGACCTTGTATCGTGATGTGATTCACGTAGAATGGAGCTACAATGATAAAATTGTAGATTTCTTTTTTATTTCCTTTGGAGCTGCAGTTTCATGGGGAGCAGATCGTGAAACCTCTTTTAAATTTATCCAACAAATCAAACCTTTTGAAAGTCAACCTTATGAAGGCTTTGAGAGTGATGAACATATTTATAGAAGTGACGAATTTACATATATCTATGCAAATGAGAACCAACCCCCAAAGATCGTAGATGATGAAATTTGTCTACCTGACCACGATTCTCTTTCAAAACTAGCCATTTCATACGCTATCGGACAATCTGTAAAACTTGAAACATTTGAAACATCGATTCAACGAACGTTTAACAGTACAAAACATCTTCCTGAAGACCTTGCTAAAAAGGGGAAAATATTTCTTTCACGCCGAGAAATTCGAAAAAAAACGGGTCAACTTTTCATTGAAAGAAGTTCAATAAATTTGCATCTCGACGTCCTCGACACTCCTGAAATCTTTTGGGAGTTTCCCGAGGTCGAACACCTTCATAAAATGGCTTCGGTTTATCTTGATATTGATGCACGAGTAGAAATCCTGAATCAACGCCTAGATGTCTTACATGAACTCTTAGAAATGCTTGGCAATGAACTCAATCATCAGCACTCAAGCAGATTGGAATGGACAGTTATCTTACTTATTGTGATCGAAGTGGTTCTTACACTTGTGGATATCATGAAAAAATGAAATATGTCTTGATTGGTTTATTTCGAGTCTATCAATTATGCATACGCCCCTTTCTTGGAGCTACACCTATGTGCAGGTTTACTCCCACCTGCTCTTGCTACGCTATCGAGGCCCTTAAAAAACATGGTTTTTTTATAGGAGGATTGTTTACTATATGCCGTCTTTGCAAATGTGGGCCCTGGCATAAAGGCGGACCTGATCCAGTTCCGTAATATAATGTAGTTGATGTATTAAGCAAAACATTGTAAGAGCATCAGGCTATAGCCATCGCACGCCCTTTATTTTTATTTTTCATACATATTTTCTAGTTTACTCTAGAGTAAAAGCAAAATGTTCTGTGAAAATAAATTTCTTATTCTGAACCCGAAGTGCTGCACTTTTTGAGAAGTTTCATAATTTTATCGACTTATATCTTATTTCATGCAATAATAAATTAATGAACTTTTTATTAATTACTAATATTAAACTTAGGCGGTCATATGGATCTTGGAAGTACAACAAACTATCTATCAGGCAAAATACTCCTTAACCCTCGCGATGCAGAATTCTACATCACGTATGTTGCTGCGACAATTACTACGCATACATCTGATCCAAAATGGGCGGAAGCTGTTGGTTACAAAGTTCTAAAGCCGGATGATTTGATGGAAATTGGCAACTTAGTTGGATTAGATGCTCGAGAAAATTGTTTTTTTGACCTGGAGTCTTCTCTTAAAATTGTATTATTGGTCAAAGAAAAGTCGTTGTTTATTACATTCGGAGCAAAAGATTCCTTTTACAGTGAAGTAGAAGATGATCAAAAAACGTTTACTGGTTTGCGTCAGCTCCAGCAGATTGCAAGTAATATTACCGGAGGTGTCCCTCTTGCTTATAGGAAAGCGGCTGATTTTGTTGCCCGATTAAAAGCTTGGGAACATTTCCATAAATTTAAATTAGAATGCGTTGCCCAATCATTTGGCGGCTCAATCGCACAATATGTTGGCTTAAAATACGAGCTACCGACAGTTATCTTTTGTTCTCTGGCTGTAGGTGTAGGACTTCAGCAAGATTTAGGAAATGAAGCGCTATTAAAGGCGAATCAAATATTGACTCATATTGCAGTAGCCGGCGATTTTATAAGCGACAGCTCATTTTTCAACACTGTAGAAAAAATACTCAGCACATTTTCCATTAAAACCCCTGCCAATTTTGGCATAGGAAAGATTATACCATCAGCATATCCCCACGACGACGTACGCACTCATGGCTACGTATTGGGGAGCTTTTTAAAGCACGCCGGCCTTGAGGACGCCTCCACGCCTGAAGAACTTCAAAAAATCCTTCAAAATCAAGAGCTTTCAAAAAATCAACATTAGTCCCTTGAGGTGACTAATGCTCATAAATAATCAATGCAGAATAAAATCGTGAACTTTCACGTCACGATTTTATCTCCACTCAATGAGCAATAACAAACATCTATGCTTATTGCAAATTAAAGATTCATTAAAAAAAAGCTTTCTAAGTCGGGCTGGTTAAAAATACAGGCTTCAGAAACCACATGAACTTCTTCTTTTATTTCTATAAAACAAATTATTATAATTCTTTTCATATTTCTCAAAATTTTAACAGATTTTGGGGCATATTTGTGGCCGCATAACGTGACAAACATGATTGTGGAGGCCGAAGTCATTCGAAATGAACTATAGTCGCAACAAATAAAAACAAAATCAAGCGAAATTAACAGAATATTTGTCATTTCTTTGCGCAAAATAAGCATATTATTTCCATGCTCGCCTATTAACATTCCATATTTTAATTATTATAATTGACTTATTAAAAAAATAAAAGTATAATAAATTATAATAATCTTAAAAAGAGGTACTATAATGAGTGTTCTAGTTAGAAGTTCTATTAATAATAATTTGCAATGCGATCAATTTTCACCGCGATGTGAAGCTAATTCCATGCTCCGTTTGTCCACTTCCTCCTCCAAAATACCCAAATTTGTTGCCACGATCTTCCAAGGAAATCCCAAACAGTTGGGTGCAAATCCTACACAACTAGATGAAATAAATTTTGCCATTCATTCGACTTCTAAAGAAATGGAATTATACATTTACGATGATATAAATGTTAAACCAATTTTTACTTACGGACTCGATGAAACAATCCATAAAACAGCAGATGTTTGGCACGTCCTCGTCAAAGGGCTGCCAAATAATAAGCCTCTCTTTTACAGCTATCGCAATGAAAGAACAGGGGGAGACATACTCGACCCTTACGCAAAAGGAGTTATAAGTCGCCAAAAATATGGGATCGGCGATAGAGATCCTTCCGATTACTCATATCGTCCCATTGGAGCAATCGTGACAATCGTGGGAAGAGCAAACAGTGAATTTGATTGGGAAAACGATGCCCCTTTGAACTTAGCTAAAAAAAATCTTATTATCTACGAGATGCATGTGCGAGGGTTTACCAAACACCCTTCAAGTCAGTCTAAAGCAGGAGGAACTTTCTCAGGCATTGTTGAGAAAAGCAAAATCGAGCATCTTAAATCGATAGGCATCAACGCTGTCGAACTTCAGCCCATCCATGAATTCAATGAAATGAATTATGGGGATAGCTGGGGCTATAATAGCATCAATTTTTTTTCACCGATGAATCGGTATAGCCACAGTTGCAATCCCCAGGATGTCATCAATGAATTTAAATATATGGTCAGAGAGTTGCACAAAAATGGTATTGAAGTCATCCTGGATGTCGTTTTCAATCACACTGGAGAGGGCAATAAAGACGGACCAATTCATTCATTTAAGGCTCTTGATGAGAACGCATACTATATAATCAACTCCGATGGCTATCATGTTAACACAAGCGGAGTTGGAAATACTTTGAACTGTAACCATCCCGTTACGCATCAAATGATTATTGATTCACTGAAATATTGGGTGGAAGAGATGCATGTCGATGGTTTCCGCTTTGATCTGGCCTCTGTATTTAATCGCGACGGAAATAGCTCCATAATCAACAATAGTCCTTTATTGGACGCTATAATCAGTGAACCCACCTTGACGAACGTTAAATTAATTGCTGAACCTTGGGACCCGGAGGTGCAACAAAATGGAGTTTTTGTCGCCCATGACCCCCGATGGCAGGAATGGAACAATCAGTATCGAAATGCCGCACGTCGTTTTATAAAAGGTGATGTCTCAGCAAAAGGGATATTTGCAAATGCCTTATGCGGATCCAGCTCCATGTTTAAAAACCAAAGTGGTTCACCAATCAACAGTATAAATTTTATTACTGCTCATGACGGATTTACACTTAAGGATTTGGTTACTTTTAATTATAAACACAACGAAAACAACGAAAATGAAAATACAGATGGTGAAAACGAAAACTACAGTTGGAACTGTGGTATTGAAGGCAATACTAACGATACTGCCACCCTTAAACTCCGTGCTCAGCAGATGAAAAACCTTCATTTAGCACTAATGACATCTACTGGTACCCCAATGGTATTGATGGGAGACGAATATGGGCACACGAAACATGGAAATAACAACACCTACAAGCAAGAAGCTTTAAACCAATTTAAATGGAACCAGCTATCAGAAAATAAAGGTTTCAGTCGATTTTTTGGATTGATGAATCTGTATAGATCTTCACATGAAATTTTAAGAAAAGAGCACTTTCTTGAGGAACGCGATATCGACTGGCATGGTCAAATCCCATATTCCCCAAACTGGGAAGAACCCCTGCTGGCCTTTACACTCAAAGGAGAAGATCAATCAGAACAATTGACATTAGCATTTAACCCAAGTGATAAAACTGTAACATTTACTTTGCCCCCAGCTCCTGAAGGGAAAAACTGGCATGTAGTCGTAAATACTTCACAGCTTACACCGTTGGATTTTTTGGAGAGTGAACAGACTCTACTGTTGGAATTCCCGACCTTTGACATACTTCCTTATTCTTCAATCCTTTTAGAGGCTAAAAAAAATAGATAACTAGTTTGGTGAAATAATATTCTACATACAAGTGTGTAAACAAACAAACTTATTAAATAAAAATTAATGCTTTTTTTAATGTCAGTAGTTTTGGGCTAAATAATGGAGGCATAAAGCCTCTATAATTCCCTAAGATACATCCTGAGTTGATTGAAGTGGCTTCCTTGCCTGGCTTTATACCGAAGAGCGATCAAATTTTGGATTTTTGGACAATGCCCCGCGATTAAGCGATCAAAAACAGCCCCATATTATAATATTGGGTCGTTTTTGATCGCTTAATCCCGGGGCTTTCTCAAAGCCAAAAATCCAACATTTGGACGCACTCGGTATAATTGACATGCTTATTATTTCCTTATATGAAGAGCTTTTCAAAATTACGGAGCCGATTATCCCCAAAAATGAATGTAGTAAAATAAGAGGAGAAGAATGCAATTTCTTCTTTCAGCGGGGATTGCTTAACGGGAAAAAGATGAAATTTAATTCAATTCTAAAATTGTGATATCGTGGGTAACATAGATGTGTTTCCTTAGATGTTTTTCTTATTCACAAACTGGTGAGCATACTCTAGAAGATTTTTTTTTAAGAAGGCAACTCTAAAAAATTACATACACTTTTTTTTTAAAAAGCAGAAAGTCTGCTTCTCAATAATTTTGGCAGCCTCAGACCACATGATCCCTATGCGTAGGCGCAGGATTTCAAATGATACCAAGATGCTGCGATCAGCGACGAGGTAATAGCCTGAGCTATTGCTGAGGAGCTGAGCGC
>JACDDG010000380.1 GCA_013817115.1 Parachlamydiaceae bacterium
TGCCATAACGTCACCATGGATATCATGAGAGTTAAAAAAAGTTTTTTAAACAAGACTATGAACTCGTTATAGCAACAAAAACGCTATTAGAAAAGGTTAATTTGCAGAACATCCATTGAATTTCCTAATTCAATCTGACAAGATGCTCTAGGAGATTTTTTTATTGCAAGTTGATGTAATGCTTCAAGTCGGATGATCAGATAGTTAGAGCGGAGAGTGTACGCGCAATATGAAAATGATCCTTTTGCGCAATTTAGAAATGATCCCTAAATAAAAATTTCTTAAAGTGATTTTTGAATAAAAAACCAACTTTAGGAGGTTATTTTGGAGGATTATTATATGTCATCAAAAGAAATTGACAGAGCTCACTTTTTTAATAAGGTCATGAATGGTAATTTTAACCTACTGCAAGTATCAAAACTTTTAGGATTATCTTATCCACAGACTAAACGTCTTTGGTCAAAATACAAAAGTGAAGGGCGAAGAGGATTAATTACTAAGAAGAGAGGGCGAAGCAATCGAACTATTTCGCACGAAAAACGGGAAGAAATAGCCAAGATTATTGCAAGGGAGTACCTCTCATGTGGACCGTTATTCGTAAAAGAAAAATTAGAGGAAAGGCATGGAATTAATTACTCTTCAGAATTTATTAGGCAGGTAATGATTGAATATAACTTGTGGGTTCCTAAGAAGAAAAAAATACAACCAGAGACGACTACGACGTGAATGTGAAGGAGAGTTAGTGCAAATTGATGCGTCACATCATGCTTGGTTTGAGGACAGAGGACCTAAATGTCACCTACATTTACTCATAGATGATGCTACATCAAAACTAATGGGGGGATATTTTGCCCCCGAAGAAACTACTGAAGGGTACTACAGAGCTTGTTTTCCTTATTTTGAAAAAATGGGGAGACCTGTGAGTCTATACTCAGACAAAAGGGGTACCTTTATTGTGAATCAAGGTTGTCCTCGTCACGACACTCAGTTTGCCAGAGCAATGAAAGAGCTAGATATTCGAATGATTACGGCTCATTCACCTCAAGCAAAAGGGCGCATTGAAAGAGCGTTTGGAACACTTCAAGAAAGACTCGTTTGGGAAATGCGTCTTAATAACATTTCCAGCATCGAAGAAGCTAACGTTTTCCTACCCAACTTCTTGCCATCTGAGTTGACATCCCTAAACCAAGCCAATAATCGTGATTGCCGGCATTCATCAATATAAGAAATAAAAATGCATCAGCTGCTTCTACATAGTGATGACTCTCAAAAAGATGGCGAGCTGCTTTGTAAAAATGGCTCATGGATTCATCAGAAATTTCCATGATTGCCTGGGGGCTTCTGTCCTTAGCCAACTCCACACGCAAAAAATATTTATCTTTTAGCTTGGCTTTGGCTTCAACTGAAAAATTTAATCCGTTTTTCATACTTATGCTTATGTATTGTTAGATTTTTCATTTTAAAATCTCTGGGGAAAAAAACCGAAGGAAAGCAAAAGCAAGCAAAAGCTCTCTTCTTCTGAATAGTGATGAAAGTGTATATGGATGGCAAGACTAAAATTAGTCAAAGATAGCAAATGTGGCTTGAATTATTTTCAAACCACATTTGCTCAGAGGAGACTTACATTACTATTTAGCTGTGGCTTCAATAGTTGTGTCAGTTGCAATAACAGGTTTATCATCAGACGGCTTTTTTTCCGTCATTTGAAGGAACTTCTTGCTTAAGCCAAAGACTGATAGAATCCACAGAAATACAACCCCGATAACGATCGGCGCAATAACCGGAACCAACTGGTACAATGCAGCACCGGAAGAAGCAGTAAGAAGACCCATCTGGATATAAGAACCTCCAGACTTACCACCACGACCACCAATAACGTCCACTGCTGCTTTACCTTTAACTTTAAGCTCTGGATCCAACGGGATGTATGCCATTTCTTTGGTAGGGTCAAACAATGAATATTTGACAGCTTTTCCAAAGGCATTAACACCAAGACCAAGCATAACTACGAATACAATCAACTCACGCTGAATTACACCAGTAGAAATCGCTTCAGTAATTTTCATACCGAGAGGCAATTGAGTGTTGTTATAGTAAATAACACCAAAGAAAATCAGGATACCTGTTAGTAAAACCACCGGAGTGATCAATGCGCATGTTCTCCAAGAGAAACGGCGTAAGATGTTACTTCCAGCAAGCATCAAAAGAACAGCAATAAAGCCTGTTACTGTTGATAACCCGCCCATTACGTGGTTGTAATCAAGTTCGTTAGGATAAGCAATCTTAATCTGACCTTTCCATACGCCTTCAAACACGTTAATAGCAACACCATAAGATAGAACCAACATAGCAATGAGGCCTAGATATGGAGAAGCAATGATGTATTTTACGCTGTCCATAAGAGAAAGTTTTTCTTTCTTCTTTTTGCCTTCGCCCATCGCTTCAGGATCATAATAACGCTTGTCAGTTAAAACATAGCGGTTCATCCAGTAGAAAAGAGCTAACAGAGCAATACCCGCTACAGTCACGAGGCCCATTAGGTATTGAAGCCCAAGACCTAGAGAAACGTCGCGAGAAAGGCCTAAACCTTGAACGTAGTTTGAGACGAGCATAATTGCCGGACCAGAGAATAACAAACCGAAGTTTCCAACGAATCCGAACATTCCATAAAAACGGCGTGCTTCTTTAACAGGAGTGATAGCGTTAGCAAACTGCCAGAATAGAAGAGACAAGATGGCACTACCCCAAAGTTCTGACAAAATGTAAAAGAGGGTATATGTCCAGTTTCCGACCAAAGGTATAATCCAGCGAATAAGTGGATAGTTAACTTGGTGCATCTCGATTGTGCTTAAGCTCATGTGTAATGAGTCTTTAAACGGGTAAATCAGATAAGGGAAAGCAGTAAAAAAGATAAGGAACGGTATTGCTGTTATGTAAAAAAGACCTTCACGTTTAAAAATATTTGCAGCTTTTGTGTAGAGAATCATGAATACAACCGCAGAAATGGTCACTCCAATACCTTTAGCAAAAGAAAGACTCTCCGCACCAGCTCCAG
>JACDDG010000381.1 GCA_013817115.1 Parachlamydiaceae bacterium
GGTGTATTCCATTTATTCTCCTTTACTTTGAAGAATATGTTTACACCATTATCACCTTGGAAGGGAAGCAGAAACTTAAATTGACAGTAAAATTTCAAATTTAGGCCATATTTCTGACATGCCATGCAAGATCGGTTTAATTTGATCGCGATAGCAAATGAACAGGAAAACGAGGGGGCAAAGCTCCTCGAAGACAAATTTAAGGCTTTTATTACGAAGCTATGTCCGCTAGAATTTTGGTGCTTGAAAAAGAAAAAGAGGCAGCTGAAGCAAACGAGCAAAAGAAAGATCAAGCCTATCATGAAGGGGTAAAGGCGCTCAACTCTGAAATAGCAGGAATGAAAATAAGCCAGAGCGAATCAAACCAAAAAATAATAACATTACAGCAAGAACTAATGGTTTCTTATAAAGAATTAAACAATCTGAAGGATCGCTATGAAAGCCATTCACATATAACAAAATGCGCCGGAGGCCAATATGGCTCAAGTGGACCGCACAAATAAATAAACTAATAAAGCAACTTCTCATAAAGCGTAGGCAGCAGTTTAGCCAACTGATAAAAACGAACATATCATTTAAATTTTCTTGTATTTATTTTTGAAGACGGTTACATTTCCATCTTATGGATGAAAATTTAAACACCCAATCATTAAAAGTTCCTGCGGCTTCGGTAAGTATTGACGAACTTATTCAAAGGCTCCTAGAACAAATAAACGGACAACACTATATTATTGAGGAACAACGCTGCCTTATAAAGGAACAACGTTCAGAAATCGATAAGTTAGCCAATACTGTAGCAACGCAAAAGGAGTTGATCCAGGAGCTCAGAGATGAAATTGCTATACTCAAAGGACAAAAGCCAAAACCTAAAATTTCCCCTAGCACTCTGGAAGTGAAAGATGCTTTGGCTAAATTAACTGCTTATGGAGAGGTGAGTCAGGTGACATTAGCAAAAATTCCTGCTGGGGAACCCGTAAGATTTCTTTATGGAAGAGCAAGTCCAAAAATTGATCCGCTAACTGGAGAAAAAAGAATTGGTGGTGGTGTGCAATATCGTTTTTATGACTTTGATCCTAATTGGATTAAGCAAACTGGTAAGTTGCAATAAATATTGGTTGGAGTTTCATTTAAATATAAAAAGGCACAAAATAGAACTTAATTTACGAGGAGCAAATGGTAAATAAATTTTTATCGATATGTTTATTAGGTATTTTGTGTCTTTTATTCGATTCACAGCTTAGAAAATGGGTTCAAACCATAACAAGCCTAGAAGGTCAGAAAAACGGTAATAGTATGAGTGAATCCCTGCAAATTATTTACATTAATGGGCCATCAAGTTCTGGCAAGACTACTCTAGCAAAGGCGCTTCAGCAAAAATTTGATCAGCCTTTTTACACATTGGAATCGACAAAGTCATTGCTATGAGAAGCTTAATAATTGGGAAGCGCAACATGCACCATTAGGTAAGAGAAAAAGTGAGAGGAGATCGTATGCATGGCTCAGTACGCGCTCAATATTTTCAAGTGCACAAAGATGTAGTTTATTATCTTGAAATTGCTCTTATGGGTATACCCTTTGGTAGAGCTCTTGCCAAAAATGGAGCTTTGCGTCTCAATTTCCTAAGATTTCTTCAGAATGAAACCGGTGGGCTTACCGTTTCTTACAAAGAGCCTTAAGTCTCTTCCGACAAGCAATTCCATTGATCGGATTATTATTAGTCAGGATCATTACCTAAATAGACAAATCACAAAGCGGACGAAAATGATTCCGGAAGATATTGGGATAGGTTCGATAGAATATTTCAAAGATAAACGACCTTTTTTTCTTTCTGCATACGAAATAGACGGATGGATGACTTAAAAAAGATGTCTTCAAAGGCTAAACTGCGCTATTGTGGAAAAGAAGAGTGTGCCGGAAATTTTATACGTGACATAAAAGAGTTTGCTGTATTACCTGCTTTTATCACAAAAAAAGTGACAAAAGATCTTATGCTCGTACAGTTTCATGGACCTGGAATTGTTGGTGTCGATCGCTCACTCAACTGGTGGATGATGCCGATTGAAGCCAACCGCTTGCATACGTTGAACGAAGTGATGGATAAGGCCGGACTGCTCACCGTTGGGGTGCACGTACCCACGTGACTGTTGCTCGCATACCTAAAGGAGAGCGACTTACATCGCTGTTAGGAAAAGCATGCGAGCAAATCGATACATCTAGCTGAATGGGTCGTGGAAACAAGAAAAATTCCGGCATTGATTGAGCCAAAAAAATAAAAGAATGCTATAATTTCATCTGTACTGTAACCCAAGTTCAATTCTTCGCACTATACATCTTTACTTTAAAGAATATTAAAATAAAGTGGAAAATAAAGCTTATTGGACTGTTTGTCCGAATTGTTATGGATGAGGCAAAAAAATTTGAAACTTCGCAAGAAAGCTAAACTTCGCTATCAAATAGCAAATAATGTATTTGAAAAGAATCAGGCTGAAGGAATGGCTTCGGTTCGCCCTAAACTACTCAATATTTATGCGATCACTGCAGCGGATCTGGCTTGATTCCTGCTACAAGTCACCCCGTAGCAGATAGAGAAAAATATACACATATCGCAATTATTGGTGCAGGTTCTTCTGTTAGAGCAAAGTAGAAATTTCCGCTTTTCTGCAAAGTTAAAATTGGTGCAGGTTCTTCTTGCTCTTTAAGCTTATAAATAATAATTTAAAGCATGCTTTATAAAGAATAAACAATACTTTTTTTATAATTTGGACTTATGATATTCTTATCGTAGCATTTCCGTTGAAAAGCTATTAAGAATAGTTTTAGAGAAATGAAAACTTGGACACTAAACAGGAGAATCCTAATGATGTTATCTACTTGCACTCATTCAAAAGCAGTTTTTTTTAATCAGTTGCCGGGTGGGGAACGATCAATTTTCAAGGCTATAGAGGACAATTACAATTTTGAACGTTTGCAATCCAAACTCGCGCAAAATTCTAATAATATCAATGCGATGGAAGGAGATCTAAATTCCGTTTTACATATTCTTTGTGGCGCCGA
>JACDDG010000382.1 GCA_013817115.1 Parachlamydiaceae bacterium
CCATTTATTCTCCTTTACTTTGAAGAATATGTTTACACCATTATCACCTTGGAAGGGAAGCAGAAACTTAAATTGACAGTAAAATTTCAAATTTAGGCCATATTTCTGACATGCCACCAATTTGGATAAAAAAAAATATGATTCCCTCACTGAAAGCTATGAATCAAAAACTGCCCATTTAAAAGTTTTTTTAAATGAAATGTGTAAAGTTTTAAAAGCATCTCCATTCAATAGCCCTCCTTTCCTTCAAGACATTGAGGATAAAATCAAAGAAAAGAGCGAAGCCTCAGTTTCTAGTAACGAGATTGCTGTTGAAACGGATGATCCGATCGACCTATTGCTTTGCGGTACCGACGTGCGTGATAGCTGTCAAAGGGTCGATGGCGATGCTCATCTGAATAAAGGTCTTTTGGGATACCTAATGGATGGAAAAAATAAGATATTAGTTGTCAAAAGTGCTGAAGGGCATGAAGGCAAAATTAAAGCCCGTTGTCTCTTGCGTCTTCTTTGGGATGGGGAGAAACCTGTGTTATTCATGGAGAGATTGTATCCTTTCAACATCCTTCCTAAGCATGCTCAAGCCCTTGAAGCACTTGCTCGAAAAAAGGCTGACATGCTGGGCGTACCCTTACTCAGAATTGCAGATAAGGGAGAAAGCTATGGCAAGGTATTGATGGCGTTAGGCGGCCCCTCCCCTTGGGAATACTGTGACGGTAGCGCTGGAATCACAAATGGAAAATATGAGATTCGAGGAACCAAGCTGTTGCAGTGATGGTTACGTCAGGGTAGTTTTACCACCTGTTGCGATAGTATTCGCTTGCAAAGTTGATAATCTTTGGAAGCTCGTATGGATGCTACGAATGTACGGCATTGAAATAATGCTTTTCACGCAATTTTTTTGAAAAAGATTGTGTGAAAAGCATTATTGGTCATCCGCCAAGACTGATTCAAACCCCCGGGGTTGAGATCGAAAGTCACCAATATTATATATGGGGCCACTTCTGATTCACCCCGGGAGCTTTGGCGCCCAAAAACCTCACTTGTGCCCGCGCGCAATATATTAATTTTGAGTACCATTCGTTTCCACGTTATACTTATATGCTTTAAACAGCTGACATTATCGCGTCACGTTTGATATGACGCGTTATTGAGTCAATATAATATTGACATGAAAATGAGTCAAATGCTAACTTAAGGAAAAGGGAGGATTTCATGCATCTTGCTGTAAATGTTTTAAAGAGTTGGCTACTGAAGATACATGGTATGGGCTGCACAAAAACTGTTTTAAAGAGTGGTTTGGTGTGGAAGAGGCTAGCAAATTTTTAGATCTTGTTGTGAGGTCTCAGTCTCAAGCCCCTACAGAAAATTATATGGCAAATATTAGCTTTTTTAATGGTGCATATCGTAAATATTCTGCACGTCTTAAAGATTCTAGCTTTATTTTAAAAGTTCAGCAAAATGAATATCCAGAACTTCCTGCCACAGAATATTTATGCAATCAGATATATGATTGCCTGAACATAACGATCCCAAGTTACTACCTCGTGCGATTCCCTGAAGAGCAGTTTTGCTTTGTCACCAAAAATTTTATGTCTAGTTTGGCGGCTTCTGATCTTGTTCATATTTATCATTTTGTAAAAAATGGAAGAAATCATGATTGTGAAAGTCTTGTTTCCATCATTGGAGAGCAAACAGGGAGAAGGACTGAACAAGAAAGATTTGTTTATCTAACCTTGGCTGATAGTTTAATTGGAAATCATGATCGCCATGGTCGCAATTTAGGCTTTATTCAATCCGCAAAAGGAATGAATCTAGCTCCATTTTATGACAATCCCACGGCATTAGCCTTAGAAGAGCATGCAATGTTAGGAGCAGATCTACAACCCAGAGGATCCATTTTTACAAAAGAAACGGACAAGCCCACAATGAAAGATTATGTACACGAATGGAATCGTTTAGGTTATGGCGAAGTTGTTGATCGTTTTCGTAAACAATATTCATTAGCCGGGCTTCAACGATTGATCGAAAAAAGCAATATAAGTGAAAAAAGGCAAAAAGCCATCTTACGACTCATTTCTAAACGCGGTGAGGAGCTATGCGAAATTTAAAAATTATTGGTGTAGATATATTTTTAGAAAAACGAAAGACAAGACTTTATGTTGGGACCTTAATAAGAACTCATGGAAAGTTGGTTTTTACATATGATGAGCACTATTTTAAAGCCCAAAATGTTATTCCTCTCGGCCCTGAGTTTCCTTTAACTCAAAAAGAGTTCATTTCAGAATCTCTTTTTCCATCACTTATTGATCGAATTCCGTCAGTTCAAAATCCTGCTTATCCGGAATATTGCTTGGCCATGGGAGTAGATCCTAAAGAACAAGATCCCATTATCCTTTTATCTACAATCGGCAGGAAAGGGCCTTCTTCATTCATTTTTTATCCGATTTTTGAACGAAAGCTAATAGCGGAAGATGTGATTAAGTTCCGAGAATCACTCGGATTAACTACTCGAGAATTTTCTTCGGTTTTTGAGTTTTCACAGTCATCATTAAATGCATTAGAAAGAAATCGCATTTTAGGCAGTGAAATTTTAAAGCGTTTAGAAATTATTCTCAATTTTCCCAACGTTGCTTTAGATTTTTTATTAATCAATGGCGGTCACTTGATTTATGAAAAATGGATTAAAGCAACCAATTGGCTTAAGGCTATGAAGCCCTAAATTTGGTAAAAAGAAGTTAGAAAAAAGACTCAGACCATATGACCCTATGCGAATTTTTGATTATAGCCATATGGAATGCGGATAAACACGTCTAGCTACCACCCCATTCTTTCATTCTTTTGGTAATTGGTATTTTCAAGATGCATGAAAAGTATCGGAAGAAGTCAATCGATCTTTGGCACCTTTCTAATTGAGCATCCAAGGCGTTGCTTTATACGCGATCACATTTAATAGAGGTAGGAATGGCTTTCACCACCCCTCCCTCCGAACCGCACGGGCGGTACTAGCGCATACGGCTCTCCGGTCGATTGTTTCCTCATCGAGACTGATACGC